>NZ_JAUBOQ010000035.1:74345-77507 GCF_036700325.1 Microcoleus sp. Z1_B2 | reverse complement strand
GTCATTGGTCTGAGTTACCGAGTAATTATTATCTCGATTGTTTTGCCAGTATGATGGGCCGTTGCTGCTGTTGGTTTGTTCAGATTGATTGACGGTGTAAGTGGATTGATTGCTGGTATTTTTTGACGGGCCGTCGTCGTAACTGCTGTGATAATTACTATTGGCTTCTGAATAAGTATCGCGGCTGTTGCTGCTGACTGTTGTGCCGTCTGTTGTAGTGCTGTCCCAAGTTGAATTGATTGCTGAATAGTCGTTGCTGCTGTTGCTGGTTTTGGAGGGGCCGCTGCTACTGTTGCTCTCATAATTCGAGCGATTTACTTGGCTTTATGACCCGCTGTGAGTGTTGGTGTAACTGCTGTTATTGCTGCCCGACGTCCAATCGGCTTTGCCTTGAATTTGAGTTGAACTGTGGTTGAGAGAACTGCCGGTGCTGCTAGTATAGTGAGTGTTTGAAGTTGATTTTGAACCCCAATCGTCTTGGCGGTTGCCGTTATTCGTTGCATAGTCGGTTCCGTATTGACTGTCTGATTGGGAAAAACTGTTTCGGTAACTGTCGGCAGTGGTGTTTGTAGTTTGTGAAGGAGTGGTATAATTGCTAGAACTGCGGGATTTTTGAAGATATGAGCTTTGGTCGTTGCGAGTGCCTTCGTATTTAACTCGGCTGTAGTTTTGCTGCGATTGATTTTTGTTTTCTACTGAGTTTTGAGAAAAGTTTTTGCTGGTGTAGGTACTGGCAGATGTGTTTGAATCGCTGGTGGATTGGTTAAAAGAGTTGCCCTTGCTGTTGGTTTGGACGGCGTTTTGATCCCAGCTTGATTCGGTGTTTGAGAAGTGGCTGTTGGTTTGAGTGTTTGTGGTGGTTGTACCGTGGGAACTACTGGTAGAGGTGGTTGTATGTGGCGCTAGTTCTGTGGTATAAGAGCTAGTGCCTTCATTGCTGTTTCCGGTTGAGGTGCTGGTGGTTTTTGGTGTGCCTGGGGCGGTGGTTGCAGTTGCTCTTTCTGAGGGTTTGGATGGGGTATTGTTGGGTGTGTTGCTGGGATTTGCATCGGCATCAATTAAGGGTTTTGTCCAGTGTTTGGTAGCTGCCAAGACTGGGATTGCGGGGATTGTTTCTGTGGCTGTGGCTATTGCTAATTCTGGGTTTAATATTCCGTATCCTGTTCTTTCGTCCCATGAGGGTACGTCGATGTCTGTTGCTGTGTTTAGGAGGATGTTTTTGATTTGTTGGCGGTTCAGGGATGGGTTGGCTGCCCACATTTGCCAGATGGTGTTTGTGACGAATGCGGCTGCTATTGATGTGCCTTGTTTGGATTGGGTTGTTGATGGTTCTGCTGTTTGTGTAAGGCTTGTTGGTGCTAGGATATCTAATCCGCCTCCGTAGCTGGAATAGGCGGCGCGGTGGTTGTTGTCGGATGCTCCCACTGTGATGATGTTGTCGAATTCTGTGGAGGCTTGTCCGAGGGCTGAAATGAGTGTTCCTTCGTTTCCAGCGGCTGCTACAATCAGGATGTTGTTGTCAAGGGCGTATTTGAGTGCTGATTTTTCTTCTGCTGTCAATTTGTGCCGTGTGGTTTGTGTGCCGTCGGGGTTGATTTGGGTTAAGTCGAAGCTGAGGTTGATGAGGGCGTTGGGTTGTTTGGCGGCGATTGCTGCGTTTACAAATTCTATCAGGGATTGATGCCAGTTGCCGCTGCCTGTTGCTCGTCCCAACCAAATCGGAGTCGATTTTTGGGTGGGGTTTTGATTGTCTGTGGTGGCGATAATTTCTAAAATTGTGTCGCCGTGTTGGTTTCCTTGGTTTGGTTGGAGTAGGGGGTTGTTGTCGCCCTCGATTAAGTCTTTGCCGAGGCTGATTTGGCTGTAGTTGATGTGGGGATTGTTGGTGGTGAATCCGGTGTCGATGATGCCGATTAATGGTTGGTTTTTTTGGGGGAGGTTGGGGGTTGTTTCTGGTTGGGTTTCTGTGTCGGTGGTTGTGTATTCGTTGATGGTTGTTTCGGAGTGGCTGTCAGTTGCAGTTGCGATGAAGGAGTCGGGGATGATATGAAGTGAATTGTCTGGCTGATTGTTGGCGTCGGATGATATTTCGGGAGTAATGGCGATGTTTTCGGAGTCGAAGTCGGGGTTGACAAATTCGTCGATAGTTGTTGGTGGCTGATTTTTGCTGTCGGCGGTGATATTTTCCGATTGTTGTGAGTGATGATTTTCGGTGACGGCAATTTCGGGTATAATAGTTTGGGCGTCGGTAACTATGTATTCTGATGCGGATGGTTGATGATTTTGGCGGGATTCTGTTTCGGGAATGTTAGGAAATTGTTGGGCGAATATGCTGTTGAGAGTTTCCGACTGTTGGGAAATTTCTTCGGGAGAAATTAGCGGGAAATTTTCAGGAGTTTGGCTGGCTATTTCGGGGGTATCGATAAGAGTTGGAGAGGTGTTTTCAATTTCCCCGGTGAGAATGTCTGTGGATGCTGCGGGTATTGCTGGTATTTCTGGTTTGTCGGGTTGGAAAAAGACGGATGTTTCGATTTTGTCTCCTGTGATGAAGTCGATTGATTTGGCATCTGCGATGGCTGGTTGAATGTTTTCTGAGATAGTTGGGATTGTGTTTTCGGAAACTTGCGGGTTTTGAGTTTCTGTCGTTGGGGAGTTTTCGGGTTTTGTTTCAGCAGGATTTGTCGCGCAATTGCAAATTTCGGAAACTGTCGAGTTTTTGGTTTCTGTCGCTGGGGAGTTTTCGGTTTTTATCTCAGCAGGATTCGGATCGGAATTGGGAGTTTCGGAAACTGTCGAGTTTTCAGTTTCTGCTGTGGGAGAGTTTTCGGTTTTTGGATCGGCAGAATTTGGATCGGAATTGGGAGTTTCGGAAACAGTCGGATTTTCAGTTTCTACTGCGGGAGAATCTGTTTTTGGATCGGCTGGATTTGGATCGGAATTGGGATTTTTGGAAACAGTCGGATTTTCAGTTTCTCCTGCGGGAGAATCTGTTTTTGGATCTGCAGAATTCGGATCTGAATTGCGATTTTCAGAAACAGTCGGGTTTTTGGTTTGTGTCGCAGAGGAATTTTCCGTTTTTGGATCGGCAGAATTCGGATCTGAATTGCGATTTTCAGAAACAGTCGGGTTTTTGGTTTGTGTCGCAGAGGAATTTTCCGTTTT
>NZ_JAUBOQ010000035.1:74022-74245 GCF_036700325.1 Microcoleus sp. Z1_B2 | reverse complement strand
TGGATCGGCAGGATTTGGATCGGAATTGGGATTTTCGGAAACAGTCGGATTTTTGGTTTGTGTCGCAGAGGAATTTTCCGTTTTTGGATCGGTAGAATTCGGATCGGAATTGGGAGTTTCGGAAACAGTCGGATTTTCAGTTTCTACTGCGGGAGAATCTGTTTTTGGATCGGTAGAATTCGGATCGGAATTGGGAGTTTCGGAAACAGTCGGATTTTTGGTT
>NZ_JAUBOQ010000035.1:0-73922 GCF_036700325.1 Microcoleus sp. Z1_B2 | reverse complement strand
CTGTTTTTGGATCGGCAGGATTTGGATCGGAATTGGGAGTTTCGGAAATTGTCGGATTTTCAGTTTCTCCTGCGGGATAATCTGTTTTTGGATCGGCAGAATTCGGATCTGAATTGCGATTTTCAGAAACAGTCGGGTTTTTGGTTTCTGTCGCTGGAGAATTTTCGGGTTTTGTTTCAACAGGATTTGTTGCAGAAGTAGTATCTGCTTTTTTGTCTTCTATAGTCTCTGTTTTTGGCGCAGCGTCACCTATCAATTCTTTGCCTTTTTCTGATGTACGCCAATCGGAGTTTTTGGCCATTACATCATCGATTGAAATGACTTTAGGGGTTGCGCCTTTGAGGGAAAATATGATATCATTGTAGTCAGCATCGCTGCCTTCGCCTATTCCCATATCTTCCATGACAAATATACTGCCGCCATTCGCAACACTGGCTATTTGTCCCCGTTGAAAAGCGTCGCTGGAATTAGCTGTTGCCATTGAAAATAAGGGTTTTTTGTCTCCGCCAATGCCTGGGTTGTCGTATACTTGCTGTATTGTGCCGTTGGGAACTAGGATGATGCCAAGTTCGTCTCCTGGTGTCATTGCGAAGGTTTTGATTCCTCGGTATTCTCCGATATTGAAGTTGTTTTCTCCCTCTAAACTAGAGAATGAAGCTGCTTCTGTACTGTCAGAAATGGCGATGTAACCGAGTGAGGAGTTGCTTAAAGCGCGTCTGGCTGCTTCTAGTATAAATGCTTGGGAATCGGGAACAAATTCTGGCATTCCTGTGAGGCTGATAATTGCTAGTTCTCCTTGATACCAGCCTCCGTCTGATAGGTAATCGAACACTATTTTACCTGTTTCGTCTGCTTGGAAAATGCCGGAGTCGAAAGAAATGTTATTTTGAGTTGCTGGTTTGGCTGTATCGCCTGTTATTGGGTCGGTTTTAGTGGTGGATGTTTGCGGTTCTTGGGGGATTTTGTTGGTTGTTGGTGTGGGATTTTTGTTGAGGATGAAGGCGTCTGTGTCTGGTTGGGGAGAGTTTTCTGGGTTTTTGTCGAGGATTTGGTTGTTTGATGATGATAGTTCGATGCTGGAGTTTGTGGAGGATGTTTCGTTTGTTGTTAGGGGATTTTTCGGAGGGTCAGAGTAATTCTTGGTAGAAGTAGTTAGTTGCAATTCTTCTGTAATGTCGGGGATGAGGGAAATATTGGCAGTTAGTTTTGGGGTAGATGCTTCGATTGGTGACATGATTTACAGTTTGGTTTTTTGATGATGAAAGTGACTAAAGTTATGCAAATAATGAGGATGTTAATCTTGAAAAAATCGCAAGCAAAGCGAGTCCAGACGATGCTGGAATTTGTTTTTTTTTATTGATGATGCAAGCTGCGATATCGACAGGTGAAAACCTGCCAGCGAGGCTGACCAAAATTTGATGTGAGGGGATTAGGTTGATTTTTTTATTGCTGTTGTTAACAGATTGATTTGAGAATATCAGTAACTTTTATCGATCGCAAGCGGTGTTCGCCATCAGGAAGTAAACTTCATCACAGCTTTAACTTACTTCCGTATTTGAAGCGTCACACTAGGAATTTTCGGCTTTTGACAACTTTGGACTGGCGATCGCCCAACTAATTTCCCTGTTTACTGTATAAAAAGTAACTTATTTTTTTGCAAAATTACGCAAAACCCGATCGCAACAGTAAAGGCTTGGGAAACTAGGTTGTACAGTCTTGGACGCAGACACACTATATGTAGTGCGGTGGGATTTCTAATAATTACTAACGACCAATGAGTGATGACTTCGCCTAAGTGAAGCCTAATATATGCCAAAATACGGACGAAATGTGCTATCAGTAGAAGACGAAAGCAGCCTTGACGAAATTTAAAGTCCCATGTTGAATGCGAACGGGAGCATATTGGCAGACAATCGATCGGCCGCGTCGCAGTGGGCGCAAGAAGCTTTAGGGCTTCCCGAAGTTCAAGTACAAGCGCGTTTGCGGGGAAATCACCTGCACATTTTGTGCGAAGCAGCGCACTGTCCGTCTCAAGAATTGGTGACGGCGAGATTTACCAACGCCCTCGAACACACTGATTTAACGCAACTGCTGCCCGATCGACCTAAAATTTACCAGTTGTTTCTGTGTGGGCGCAAAATCGGTTCCCGACAAAATGACTGGACAGTCCGGCTCGATTGCAGCAGTCCCAAGCGACAGCAACAGCAACAGCCACAGCAACCAAAAGTTGCCGAAGTGCCTCCGCCAGCGAGTGCCCCCGACGAACCGCCAGCAAGCCCTAAAAGAGGCGGATTTTTCGGCAGATTTAAGAATGACAACCAGAAACTCAAACAGACACCAAAACCCGTAGAAACAGTCGCGCAACCGCCACAAGTACGGGAAGAACTGGATTTTGACGCCGACAGTCTGCCCGTCGCCTCCCGCATTGAATACCCAGAAGCTTTTGAAACTTCCCCCGTGACGATCGACACTTCGGCTGCTGCGACGCGGGAAGCCCTCGGTTCCGCCGTTCCCCCGCAGCAGAAAGCGAACCGTGGCGCAGTGGCTTTGATTCAATCCCCCCAAGCTGACTCAGGCGAGGGCGATCGAGATGGAACATTGACGGTTTCGCCGGAAACCTTGGCGCGCCGGGGCTATCCAGATGCGATCGCCAGCTATCTCAGCGAAATCCTCGGCCCGATGGGAGTTTCGGTGAAAGTCAGCATTCGCGAAAAAGAACTCAAAAGCAGCCGAGAAACCCTGCCGGTGAATGGGCCAGAAAATATCAAGCCCAAGGAACGCCGACTGCTAGTGCTGTGCGAGTCCGCTTACAGCCCCGACCCCTCATTGCTGGCAGAACCCATCGCCGGCCGGCTGCGGAAACTGCAACTAGAGGATTTCCGGGAAGCTGCGATCGCCAGCCAAGTCAGCGGCGAAGCGAAGCCGGACTGGCTACTGCGGGTGGATTTGACTTCGCCGGACAAAATTCTTAAGGAATGGGCCCGGTGGGGAGACGTACAGTCGATCGCCAAACTGCTAAATCAACACTTGGCTGCATCGAGAGTCGAAGTGCGGGCAACCCTCAAAGAAGCAACCCTCCACCTGTTTTGCAGCAAAACTGCCAAAAAAGGACAAAAGCCTAAAAGGCAAGAATACCCCGATAAGCAGCAAACCACCGACACGATCGCCCCTTTGTTAGCCTCCTTTGCACCCCAAGGCATCCGCGCAGCTACAATCTACGGCGTAGAACCGGCCAAGGACTCTCAGGCGGCGCCGGAGTCGCCGGTGTGGATAGACTGGGTAGACTTGCCTGCCGCCCACCACCCCGACTTGGCTGCGAACGCTAGAACGCTGGCAGTTGAGGGCGACCAATTGGCTCTGACTTTTTTATTGAACAGGTTGCTCAACCCCAATCTCAGACGCAAGCTGGAAACAGGAGGGATTCGGGCTGTCGTGCTGCAAAAAGCCAACGTGCTGCACGTCATGACAGAAGCTCTGACTTGCCCTTCTCAGTCGAAGATAGGCCCGCCGGTGGCGAAATTTTTGCGACAGTTACAAATTCCGGGAGTGGCAGGGGTGCGAGTCTACGGACGGCGCGCGGGCCAGAAGCTGCCCCTGTGGCGCTACGCAATCGACCTCAGAACGGCGGTTGACGAGGAATCAGCGACGGCACCCGCACCGGCTCCCTCGCAAGTGGCTGTGTTGGAAAAGGAACCGGTGCCGGAGTTTGCGCCGGCGGAGGATGGGAGTTTTTCGGGTTTGGGCGACAATTTGGTGTTCGATGCTCCGACGCCCAACTCCTGGCGGCCCCGCTTCAAAATCAGACTCCCCGGATACAATCTGGGCGAGCAGTTAGTTCAAGCTGCGGTGCAACCGCTTGTCGCTTCGGGTTTGTTTGTTCCCAACGATGGTTTATCCACGAATGCTGCTGCGCCCGGTGGCGTGAGAGCTGATCGCGCGGCGGGAATGGCTTTGATTTGGGCGATCGCCGGCTGTCTGCTGACTTTCAATACCGATTGGATCCTCGGTCAATTTCTGCAATCTGCGACGGTCAGTCAAGCTCCTAGTGCCTCCGAAGTTTGCAGCGGCCCAAATTGTCAAAATTCAGCTCCCAAGGCTTCTGGCGACGTTACAGCCCGACTTCCGAAGGAAACCGCGAACCCCCTTCCCCCTGCTGAGGAGGTTAATTTGCCTCGAATTCCGTTGCAGCCGTCGCCGTCCGCCAACCAGCAAGAGGCTTTCAATGGCTCTGGGTTTACGAAACCGGGAAATACTAGCGTTCCTGTAGCTGATGTTTCTGCTCCTCCGGTGTTCCCGACTTTGAGGAGCGAGCAGCTTGACGATCAGATAGCGCGCTATCAAGAGTACATTCACCTGCACAAAAAACCGCCGGATATTTTAATTGTCGGTAGTTCGAGGGCGCTGCGGGGCATCGATCCGGCGGTTTTGGAAACAGCTTTGGCAGCTTCGGGCTATCCGGGGCTGAGGGCTTACAATTTTGGAGTTAATGGAGCTACTCTCCAAGTTGTAGATTCGATCGTCCGCCGGATTTTGCCGCCGCAACAACTGCCGAAATTGTTGGTGTTGGCTGACGGGGCGAGGGCTCTCAACAGCGGGCGGCCGGATTTGACTTTTAGTGCGATCGCTTCTTCTGAAGGTTACAGGCAATTGAGCCGGGGTAGTTTTCTGATCCCCACCAATCAATTAGAATCCGAAACATCGAAGGAAAGCGCTAACAATCCGGTGGCGACTGCGACTGAATTGGTGAACAATTTGGGACAAGCTCAAGCTAATGTTCAGCAATTGGTGAATCAAAAGTTGGTGGAGGGTTCTGCAACTTACAAAAATCGCGATCGACTTAAAGGGTTTTTGCGATCGATCGTTAATCCCTCAGCCCCTGTTGCAACCGACAGCCCCCAAACCGCAGCCCTGGGTGAACAAACAACTGAAAACGTTCAGCCCACTGCTGCGAGTAAACCAGTCAGCGAGTATCAACCAAATGGCTTTTTGCCGATCGATATACGCTTCAATCCCGAAACTTACTTTCAGAAACACCCGAAAGTATCTGGTTATTACGACTCCGACTATCAAAATTTTAAATTGGTAGGCGAACAAGCTCTAGCACTCAAAAATCTGATCGAATTTACCAAAGTTCGCAACATTAATCTGGTGTTTGTTAATATGCCTCTGACTGAAGATTATTTAGACCCGGTGCGGACAGGCTACGAACAAGAATTCCGGCAATATATGCAAGAATTAGCAGCTCAAAGCGGACTAATTTTCCTAGATAAGAGTTTATTGTGGCCCCAGGCGCGGGAATCTTTTTCCGACCCCAGCCACCTCAACCGTTACGGTGCTGTTGCAGTTTCTAAGCGGTTGGCTCAAGATCCCATGATTCCCTGGCCAGCGCAACAATAGTTCTAATTTTTGAGCTTTGAGTTATTTTAGATGTTAAATGCTCCTTAGATGTTGCACCATTGTCAAGAACCGGCTCTTCGACCCGTTCCACAAAGAGTGAGTTTTCTTCTTGTGGAACAGGCCGGAAAGCCTGTTCCTAAACAAGTAATATCAGGTTCGGTTAAATAGATATAATTCCTGTAGGGGCGGGTTCACCAATAATAATTGCCTAAAATTGACAATCTCATAAACCCGCCCGGTCGGTTCTTATAAGCAATTAACCGAACTTGATATAATTGAGAATGGTGCAAGATGTGAGATGCTCCCAACATTGCGAGTGCGGCTCGACTATCTCAAAACTATTCTTTCCTGCGGCTAAATACTGAAAATGAAAAGATTGATATTTCCTGAAAATAGCAAAAATACACAGATAAAAAATCCTAGAAAAAATCTGCCTTTGATATTTTTTATATTATCTTTAGCATTTTTCTGTTTCAGTTTGTATAAAGGTTTCTTTTTACCTGTAGCTTTATCCTCTGGGCCGCCCAGCAACGAACAAAGTAGCGAACAGCAAACTCTCGCACCCTTTGAAGAGGTTATCAAAGACACGCAAAAGTTAGAGGGATTATTTACCCTTTACCGCAATCAAGCAACTGATAAAGTATATCTGGAAATTAAACCGGAACAATTTAACAAAAAGTTTCTGTGCTTTGTGACATTGGCATCGGGTTTGGGGGAAGCGGGCATTTTGAGCGGAATGCCGATCGGCGATTTCTTGTTTCAACTGCGGCGCGTCCAAAATAACGTGCAGTTTGTGATACCAAATATAAATTTTCGCACCAGTCCGGGCGACCCGCAAGCAGGTTCGGTAGCACGGGGATTTAGCGACTCGATTCTCTATTCTTTGCCTCTCAAAAGCATTCATCCGCAAAGACAAACTCTGCTAATCGATTTAGGCGATTTGCTGATGAGCGACAAACGCGATTTGCCAGGGGTAAAAGCGATTTTGCCGATGCTTTTGGGCGCTTCTTACTCGATCGATGCAGACAAGTCTTCTTTTAAAGATGTTAAAGCGTTTCCGCTGAATGTGGAGATTGCTTCTGTCTATGGTTTTTCTAGCGATAATGACAGTGAAGTTAACTATTTACCTTCGGTTCCTGACAGTCGGGCTTTTAACCTCCGCATTCACTATAGTTTCTCGGAAGTGCCGCTAAATAACGGCTATCGCCCCAGACTTGCAGACGAGCGAGTGGGCTATTTCCTCACAGCATATAAGGACTTTTCTGACAAGAATAGCCGGGAGCCTTTTGTGCGCTATATCAATCGCTGGCATTTGCAAAAGCAAATCCCGACAGCGCCGATGTCGCCTCCGGTTCAGCCGATCGTCTTTTGGATTGAAAATAATGTGCCTACCGAATACCGAAACGCAATCCGCGAGGGCGTTTTGGTGTGGAACAAAGCTTTTGAAAAAGCAGGTTTTACTGAGGCAATTCAGGTCAAACAAATGCCGGACAATGCTAAATGGGACCCGGCTGATGTTCGCTACAATACTATCCGCTGGTCGAGTTCTTTTGAGCCTCAGTTTGCCGGCATCGGGCCGTCTCGCACTAACCCGCTGACTGGGGAAATTTTGGATGCTGACATTCTGTTGGATGCTAATGTTGTCCGGGAAATCAAACAGGGCTATCGGTCTTTGGTGGAACAAAATCGATCGCTTTCTAAGAGTTTTCAAGGGCGAAACGGTTCTAATACTAATCCCTGTCAGTTTGGGATGTATTCTCGCTATTTGAATGTGCTAGAAAATGGGGATTTAGGAAAAAGCAGCAGGGAAAATGCTCAAGGTGGAATTGCTGATGATTTGCCGACTTTGGTAGAAAGATACCAAGAGCAAAAGCGATCGTCTTTATCGCGGTTGATGTCGAGTTCGGATATGTGTTTTGGGTTGGAATCGAACCGCCAGTTTGCGATGGGGGCAATGTCGATCGATTTGTTGGAAAATGCAGCGCCTAGCAGTGGGACGATTGACAATTATGTGAATGAATATATCCGATTTTTGACAGCCCACGAAGTCGGTCATACTCTCGGTTTGAGGCACAATTTTCACGGAAGTACGATGCTGCAACCGGAGGATTTGCACAATACTCAGGTAACTCGCACGCAAGGTTTGGTAGCGTCGGTGATGGATTATGTGCCGATTAATTTGGCACCTCCGGGAACTGTGCAGGGCGACTATTTTCCAACGATTGTAGGGCCTTACGACGATTGGGCGATCGAGTATGGTTACAAGGTGATTGGCGGCCGGGACCCGAACAGCGACTTACCCACGCTGCAACAAATTGCCAGCCGCGCTGCGGAACCCCAATTATCTTACGCGCCGGATGAGGATTCTTTTGATATTCTCGATCCGGCTGCAAATACCTTTGATCTCAGCGCCAATATGCTGAGGTATTCGCAATGGCAATTGGATAATGCTAGGGCGATGTGGAAGCGTTTGGAAAAGCGAATTCCGGTTGGGGGAGATGGTTATAACGAACTGCGGGTGATGTTTGATTCGGTGTTCGGGTATTATGTTCAGCAGGTGATGAATGCTACTTTGTATGTGGGGGGACAGTCGTTTAGTCGGATTCGCCCTGGAGATACTAATGCGAACTTGCCATTTGTGCCGATCGAACTTTCTGTGCAGCGAGAAGCATTAGCAACCCTTGAAAAGTACGTTTTTGCGCCGGATGCGTTTAGTTTTGCGCCGGAATTGCTGAATAAATTGGCGCCTTCGCGCTGGGAGCACTGGGGAAGTCCGGCTTTGGTGTTTCCTCTAGATTACCCGATCGGCGATCGAATTACTTTTTTGCAGCGGTTTGTGTTGCGGGTTTTGCTATCTCCGATGCGTTTGGCGAGACTGCGGGATGCCGAGTTAAAATCCGCGCCGGAAACTGCTTTGAGGTTGCCGGAAGTGTTGAATACTGTGCAAAAGGATATCTGGCAAGAGGTTTTGCAGCCGGAAAAGAAGATGCAAATTTCAACTTTTCGGCGTTCTTTGCAGCGGGAACATTTAGCAATTTTGATCGGAATGGTGCTGCGAAAAACGAGTGTTCCAGAGGATGCGCGGAGTTTGGCTTGGTATGAGTTGCGGCAGTTGCGGGAGGGTTTGAGCAAGAGTATTCGGAATCTGGATCGGAATGCGGATGCTTATACGCGGGCTCATTTGGAGGAAACGCGCGATCGAATTTCTAAGGTTTTGAATTCGCAAATTCAGTCAAATTAATCTTATATAGGGCTTACGCATGGGGGCCCAGAAACCGGGTTTTTTACGATAATATTTCGTGGCCACCCCCAGATTCGATAAAAAACCCGGTTTCTTTGGTGGAAGTGCGTAATTCCTGACTTAGGAATGAGAACTAAATAACTTCCACTCTTGAAAGTGGGATGGGCGTCCCGCCCGTCCTTTTTGGACGGGCTATAAGAGCCCATCCCACAATAACAATTAAAATTGTAAGTTATTTAATTCGCGATCCTTATTAATTGGGTATTTCTATCTGCAATCAAAAATTATGACTACAGATACTTCCAACAAACATCACCTGCGATTGGCGCTGTTTTGGGCCTTACTGGGCACTCTGGCAGCGTTGGCATTATTTCCTTATGCGCTGTCTCTGAATCCAGCAGTCGCGCAACTGCCTACACCCTTACCTGTTATAGCTATTGCTTCCGCCCTTCAGACTGGACTTCTTTTGATTCTCCTTAATTGGATTGGGCTTCGCCTCGGTAACTCGATCGGACTTGATACCCCCATAGCTCGTGCTTTGGTGTATCGACAGCCTTTCGCGCCAATATCTAAATCTGCCCTTAACACAGCGCTAATTGTAGGCTGCATCGGTGGCATCGTCTTAATTGGATTGAGTTTAGCTTTCCAACCTTGGATGCCGCCAATGGCAACTCCAACAACGCTAGAAATTGCTCTCTGGAAACGCATATTAGCTTCCTTCTACGGAGGCATCACCGAAGAACTCTTGCTGCGACTGTTCGGTATGACATTGATGGCGTGGCTACTTTGGAAGATTTTTGAGCGAGACAAACCGCAACCCTCTACATGGATTTTTTGGCTGGCAATTGTGGCGGCGGCGATTCTGTTTGGTGTGGGTCATTTGCCTGCGGCTGCCAATGTCTGGGCATTAACCCCGATCGTCGTTATCCGCACCATTACACTCAATGCCCTCTTAGGAATTCCCTTTGGTTTTCTTTACTGGCGTTGGGGATTAGAATACGCAATGTTATCTCATTTTTTGGCGGATTTGGTACTGCACGGAATTGGAGGAAGTTAGCAAGAGATGCAAACAATGCAATGGTACAACGAACCTTTACAATGGCATGAGGATAACGATGTTATCCACGTTACCGCAGGCGCCAAGACTGACTTTTGGCGCCAAACTCATTACGGATTTATTCGCGATAACGGCAACTTTTACTACCGTCAAGTGTCAGGCGACTTTACAGCCGAAGTCAAAATTACTGGTTGCTATCGATCGCTCTACGATCAAGCAGGATTGATGATTCGAGAGAGCGAAAATATCTGGCTAAAGTGCGGCATTGAGTTTGTTGAGGGAGTGCAAAACGTGAGTGCGGTTGTGACACGAGACTATTCCGATTGGTGTGTTATGCCGCTGGAAGTGCCGCCTGTTTCCCTGTGGCTGCGGGTAAAGCGCCGAGCTGAAACGGTGGAAGTGCTATACTCGTTGAATGGGTCAGACTATTCAATGATGCGACTGGCCTATTTAACTGAGTCACCAATCGTTCAAGTTGGGTTAATGTGTGCGGCTCCCCAAGGTGAAGGCTTTGCAGTCGAATTTGAAGGCTTTAAGCATAGTAAGCTGATCTAATAATGTGGATGGTAAAAAAACGATTTCTGCGCCACTCCATATATAAAATTAAAATTAGGGGTGAGTGCTTTTCACTTACCCCTACTATTTTTTTGGTGCTTTTGAACCTACTAAAAAATGTAGGAATAAATTACCACAAAAGCTACCCCATTTATTCTAAAAATATTTGTCGATGTTGAGGGTCAAAATCATAAATGCTCCGAGCAAATGACCTGCGCTCATGCAAGCCAGAAATGCCGGTACGCTAACATTGTTGAACAAAGACGGGAAGGGCAAAGGCATTTTCGGCCCGACGTGGGGATACCAAATTCGGCGGCTGAGAACTAGCAATGCTAAGATATTGCAAACAAACATCACCAGAGGCTTTTGCCAATCTCCTGATGCTGTGTCAGTCACTGTCGATGCTACTACTGCCAGTAAATTTGAGTTAATCATCGTTGATGCTCCTATTTTTCATAAATTATCAGAAATGCTCGATGAGATTTCTTGCCAAAAATACAGCAGGGGCGATCGCCCTTACGCAATAAATATCTGTTGCTATTAATATTCACCGCGCCAGCTACAGCGCCCCCACCCGTAATCGTCGAATCACAGCAAGAAGTCTTTTAATGCCATTCAAAAGTAACGAAAGATACAAAGGGACAAAACCATACTCGCTGCCATTTGTAACTTTTAGCCTGTCTGGCAGTGGCGGCATTTACTCACGCTGCCAGACAGGAAACACACCTACTCATTACTGAGCAATGTAGGTAGGCAGAAAGTGGAGAATGTCGCGCAGAACGCTAAATCCAGCAGCATCCCAGAGCAAATAAGCTAAGAAACCGATCATCGCTAAGCGACCGTTCCAAAGTTCTGCTTGTGGGTTGAAGCCAAACAAGAAGGCATTCCGATCTTTGCCGTTGTAAGCATTAGCTGTAGGAGGCAGGTTAGTAGGACGAGTTTCCATGTTTTTACATTCCTTAACAATGTTTCGCTTCTCATGGTAGCGGCCTAATTTCTGCTTTGCTATCTGTCTCTAGGCCCAAGATACACACAAGTCTAAAGGAGGATTTGGAAACGGAAAAAAAAATGTTAAGTTTTGTTTCGCGAGATTTTTCAGCGATCGCCTGTATCTGTAGATACTAAATACAAGTGCAAGTTGAGATTGCTGCTGTGACAAGCCCGATCGCGCTGCCGCGACAAACAACGGCGCTTTTGACTCGTCAGTAGATTTGAGATTTGAGATTTACTCTACAGATGAATCTGGAAGCTCTAAAATTTTGGCAGACTCACGACTGTTGTCGGAAAGCAAGTATCCGTTTTTGAGCTCGCTCAGACTGAATCCGCGAAATCCTAGAAGCAAGAAAATTTAGTAAATTTAAACTCAAAAGCCGAACACATAGCGCGGGAGTTAATTAAAATAGGAGATAAACAGATCGATCGGGAGAAACAGTTATCGAAACCATCTACGGCCATCTTCAAGGTTTAAAGTCCAGCCAGCTCAAGCAACTCGAAAAGCTGTACCACCAGCGACTACCGGGCGATCGCATTACCACTGCAGAATTCGCCCAGCGCGTCGCCGCCATCAGCACGGAAATAGACAAACCAATCTGCACCTACATCAACCGCCGCGGACAAGTAATTCGCGTCGGCGTCGGTTCACCCCGCCAAACCCAGATTGCACCCTTAGAATTACCCCGGTATGGGGGAGGTCGCCTCAGCGGCATTCGCTGCATCGCTACCCACCTAAAGCCAGAAAGCCCAAGCGAAGCAGCCCTCACAGCAATGGCTATTCAGCGCCTGGACGCCCTCGTTTGGCTGACACTGACGGGGGGAGGATTTCAGCGCCGGGGCGGTGGTGCGACTGGTTACATCCAAGAAACTTATCTCGCTCACCTGGTACCCCAGGGAGATCAGCCCAATTTTGAGTTCTCTGTTTTGAGCGCTCAGTTAGAACCAGATTCAACTGATGAAATAGAAGAGCCTTCAATTCCCAAGTCACTCATTCAAACTCCACACTTTCCCTGGAAAATATCAGAACCTCTGAATTTGGAAGAACTCGCTGACCAAGACTTTCTGGATTTGGTGGAAGGACTCGAAGCAGAGTTTGAAGCAGAGTTTGTCGCGGGGGAGGTCGATGCAGACCAAGACAAAGTGCTGTTGGTAGGTGTAATGACTCAGCACATGACTCAGTTGGAGTTTGAGGACGGGCTGGCAGAAATCACGCGGCTGGTTGAAAGCGCCGGCGGTCAGGTTCTGCAAACAGTGCGCCAAAAACGATCGCGCCCCCATCCGCAGACAGTGGTCGGCGAAGGCAAAGTTCAGGAAATTTCCCTCACCGCTCAGACGATTAGCGCTAACCTCGTGGTATTCGATCGCGACCTGGCACCCGCACAAATACGTAACTTGGAAACTCAGATAGGTCTTCGCGTTGTCGATCGAACGGAGGTAATTCTCGACATCTTTGCCCAAAGAGCTCGATCGAGCGAGGGTAAATTGCAAGTCGAACTCGCTCAGCTAGAGTACGCCCTGCCCCGGCTCAGAGGTCGCGGTCAGGCAATGTCGAGACAGGGTGGCGGCATCGGTACCAGAGGCCCAGGGGAAACCAAGCTAGAAACCGAACGGCGGACGATCGCCAAACGCATTTCTCGATTGCAGCAAGAAGTAAATCAACTGCTGGCCCACCGCTTCCGGCTGCGGCAGAACCGCCATCATCACGATGTACCCTCAGTGGCGATCGTTGGCTACACTAACGCCGGTAAATCTACTCTGCTCAACCTGCTCACAAATTCCGAAGTCTATGCCGCCGACCAGTTATTTGCCACCCTCGACCCCACAACTCGACGGTTGACCATTCCTGGCACTGTCACTAGGGAACCGCTATCGATCGTCCTCACAGATACAGTGGGCTTTATTCGCGAACTGCCTCCCGCCTTGATCGACGCTTTCCGGGCTACCCTCGAAGAAGTCACTGACGCCGATGCTTTGCTGCACCTCGTCGATCTCTCCCATCCCGCGTGGCAGAGCCAAATTCGATCGGTCATGAATATTTTGACCGATATGCCCGTAACTCCCGGCCCAGCCCTTGTAGTCTTTAACAAAATAGATGCCGTAGATGGAGAGACTCTCGCCCTCGCCCGAGAAGAATTTCCTCAAGCAGTATTTATTTCGGCCGCCAAAGGTTTGGGGATGGAAACTCTCCGCGACAGACTAGCTCAGCTCATTCAATACGCCCTCTACCCTCGGTAAATACTTAAATATTCCTTTTGAATAGTTGACATGGGGGAATATACGTACATATACTGAGGACAGATTTAGTCGAAATATGAGATGATAAAAGAGTAGTCAGATTGTGCATGGCAAAGTACAATACAGCAGCTCTATTTGGCGAGCGGTTAAATAATTAATTCCCGGAGGCCGCGGTCAAGGTAAAAAGACTCTTTGTTAATGGCTGTAAGGGCTGTTGGTTCAGAGGTAGCAAAAAGATGTTGCTTAACTGTTGGTTAACTGTTGGTTAACTCTGTGCAAACTACCTGTCTGTGCAAACCTCTGTGCAAACCACGGTACGGGATGTCAAGGTAAAAGAGAATAATTTTATTAAAGTGTTTGGGCACTTACCTCAAGCGCTATACTATCTTTTACAGACGTCCGCGAGAGAATACATCTTATTGATTGTAAATTGATTGTAAGATTGATTGTAAGAACTCTAAAATCCTTGCCCGTCGTACAGCGCTAATCTCTAGGACTATTTCTATTTTTCGATTTTACCACTGTTTAACTAAATAGTTATGTGTACGCCACTGGCAAAACTAGCAATTGGACTCTCTGCCACAATGGCAACAGCGTTTTACTATCTAGCTGCCGCCCCTCCGGCAGCTGCAGTAGATGTCTGCGGTCCGGGAAATTATTCTACTGCCTGTGCCCCCCCGCCGGCACCCACCCCAACGGCATCGGAGATCCCATTGGCGACCCAGCCGCGTTTATCCCAAATATACAGAACTACACCTTCGAGAAATGCAACTTCTATTCCGGAACCGGGTACTGCGATCGCAGTCCTACTGACAGGTGCAGGTATGATATGTTCCTGCAGAAAGCGAAACAATCAGGTTGGTCCGCAGCGCTAGGCAGGCTGATGACCAACCTGTTTGCCTTTAAAATGTCTCCGTTTTTTTTAAGCGAGGATATTTGTTTACTTAAATTTATATAAAAAATAAAAAGTTGTATAAAAAATAACTTGACACCTAGCTTGTGCGCTGCAAATAAAGCCGGATGTTGAAGGAAGAAAGCGATAGCGACTTCAATCAGGGTAAAAAAAAGGAAGAAGGCAAATGCACTTCCCTGCAAGGGTTTTAGCAATGAATAACCTCCGGTGCAACAGATAAGGTTGCTATATATAATAAAAATTAAAATATAAAAATTAAAATAAGATTGGTTAAGATCAATGCTTCGCACAGTTTTTGAGAACCCACCGTATAATAAGGGTTTCAAGGCTCCTAGGCAAGTTTGCTACCAACGAAAAATCGAGGGTTTCAGCCTAGGAAGTAAAAAAAGTCCGCACTAGGGTTAAGATTAAAATTAAAAAATATTGTTATTGTTTGAGCGTCCCATGACCCCTAAAGTAGAAATTTACACTTGGAGAACCTGCCCGTTTTGCATTCGTGCCAAAGCACTGCTGAAACGAAAAGGGGTTGATTTCACAGAGTACGCGATCGACGGAGATGAAGCGGCACGGGATCAAATGAGCGATCGAGCCCACGGAGGTCGCACCCTGCCCCAGATATTTATTAACGACCAACACATAGGCGGCTGCGACGACATCCACCAACTCGATACTCAAGGCCTGCTAGATCCGCTGCTAGCAGCAAAATGAGGCATTCCCTGTGGAATTTTCAATTAGCCCAAATTTTTAGGCGACCAATTCTTAATTTTAACTGACAATGAAATTTGCATTCATCATCGATCCCCTCGCGCGACTAATTCCAGGACACGATACCAGCGTAGCGCTGATGGAGGCAGCTCAAGAGTTGGGTCACGAAGTCTGGGCGACTCAAGCCAACGAATTAAGCGTCATCGGCGGCAAAACCTGGGCAATGCTCAGTCGGGTAGCCCTCACCCCAGTAAAAGTGGTAGAGGGACGCTGGGAGGCGGCTGAGGCTTGGTACCAGGTAGAACATCCTACTTTGCAGCCTCTGGAAGCAATGGACGCTGTATTTATGCGGACAGATCCCCCAGTCAACATTCCTTACCTTTACGCTACTTACCTTCTAGATGGCATCGATCCGGCTAAAACTTTGGTAGTTAACAGTCCCAAAGGATTGCGGGCGGCGAATGAAAAGATGTATGCTTTGCAATTTGAGGGAGCGATTCCTGAGACAATTGTTTCTCAAAACAAGCAGGTAATTCGGCAATTTGTTGAGAAAAAAGGAGCAGCAGTTCTTAAACCCTTGGGCGGCAAAGCTGGCGAGGGGATTTTGTTTTTGGAAGCGGACGATCGCAATCTTAACTCCCTGGTCGAAATTAGCACTCAACAAGGGCAAATTCCAGTGATGGTTCAGACTTATCTGCCGGAAGCCAAAGAGGGAGACAAGCGGATTATATTGTTAAACGGCAAGCCGATCGGTGCTATCAACCGCATTCCCACGGGCAATGAATTTCGCGGCAACATGGCCGTCGGCGGCCGAGTCGCAAAAACCGAAATTACCGATCGCGAACTGGAAATTTGCACTCAGTTAGAACCAGTGCTGCAACGGGACGGACTGTACTTTGTCGGCATTGATATCATTGGCGGTTATCTCACAGAAGTTAATGTCACCAGCCCTACAGGGATCAGAGAAATTGACTTGTTTGAGGGCGTTAATTTGGGGAAACAAGTAATTGAATGGGTGGAGAAGGAAGAAGGAAAGCACGACACGGATTAGGACACGGATACACGGATTAATTATCGAGCGTTCCTTCTGATTTTGAAGTTATTAGTTATTAGTTAGTTGCTACCAATACCTAATACTTCGGTTACGCGGTTCATGAACGAAGTCGCAGGGCAGCACAAGTTCCCAATTCCCAATTCCCAATTATTAAATTATGTCAAAAATTGGCGTTGCAGTAGTCGGTACCGGTTTTGGTCAAAAAGTACACATTCCCGGATTCCAGGCCCATCACCGGACAGAGGTTGTGGCTGTTTATCACCGGAATTTAGACAAAGCAAAGGATCTCGCCTCTACCCACAATATCCCCTACGCTTGCGACTCGATCGCCGATATAGTAGCCATCCCAGAAGTGGCGGGAGTCAGCATTTCCACACCGCCCTTTTTGCATTATGAAATGGCAAAAACCGTCTTGGAAGCAGGCAAGCATTTATTATTAGAAAAACCCACAGCCCTGACAGCAAATGAAGCCAGGGAACTTTACCGATTGGCAAACAACGAATCTCAAACCGATTTTAAAAATGGTGGTTCGAGAGCAATTGCCACAATGGACTTTGAGTTTCGCTTCATCCCCGCATGGCAAATGCTAGCAGAACTATTGGCAGCAGAATATGTGGGAGAAAAGCGTTTAATTAAGATTGATTGGCTGGTATCGAGCCGCGCTGATGCGAGTCGCCCCTGGAATTGGTACGCGCAAAAAGAGCGAGGCGGCGGAGTTTTGGGCGCGACTGGTTCTCACGTTTTTGATTATATTAGCTGGCTGTTCGGCCCGCCACAGAGGCTTTCTGGGCAATTGATTACAGGAATTTCGCGGCGGCCAGATCCGAATGATTCGGGAAAATTAAAATTAGTTGATGCAGATGATTCTTGCACGTTGATGTTGGAATTAGCTGGGGGAACGCCTTGCCAAGTTTGTTTGAGTTCTGTTACGTATCAAGGGCGGGGACACTGGGTGGAAATATACGGGAGTAAGGGTACGTTGGTGTTGGGAAGCGACAACCAGCAAGATTACGTCCACGGATTTCGCTTGTGGGGTTCCCAAGGTGGAGAACCTTTAGCTGAAATCAAAATTCCTCAAAGATTGGAGTTTCCTCAAGTTTATCCAGACGGGAGAATTGCACCGTTTATTCGAGTAGTAGATAGGTGGGTTGAAGCAATAGATGCAGGTAAATCCTTGATACCGTCCCTCAGAGAAGGGGTTTACTCGCAGTTGTTGATGGATTTGACCCAGGAGTCGAATGCTACGGGGACTTGGGTAGATTTACCGAGTATTGATAAATTTTTGGGCACTAAGTAAAAACTCCCAAAGCAATCTCTCGCACTCGATCGCACCCCAAACCCGATAAACTACAAATAGAGAAACTCAATCCCACCCTATATCAAGAGTCGGTAGTTGTCAGTAACGAGCGGGCTAAAGCCACGCTCGCTTGTAAGAGCGATCGAGCAAGCTGTACTGACCAGCTATCGCCTTAACTGGCTACGTTATTTAGGTCACGACACCCGCTTGATGCGAAGCTAGTCCCTTGCTCTGTCGCTAGTAGTTAAACAGCCTTAAAGTCACTGAGGCAGTGCTGCCAGCCGGCGCAAGCCTCTATAACATTGGCGAAGCTAACATTACCCCGCAAGGGAGATCGAGGCAACCATACCTCACCAGAGGGGCAACCATACCCCTCTACCCCGCAAGGGGATTCAAAGCGATTGAAATCGCCGGGTCGTTTTCCTCTCAGGACTAAAGTCTCTGAGCTTCCCACTTACCGAGCTTTTTTGTGAATGGCGCGCCCTGAAAGTCCTTGCCTCAGTATAGCGATCGCTCGCCTGAGAACCGCTGGGGCAAACCATTTTGCCACTTGGGTTCTACAAGCTCCTTATCCCAGCGGGTACGTTCACCACGACTGTATGTGGCCCGATACCCTCTCCCAATCTTGGAAAGCTTGGCAGGAAATGTTTTCGCCCTCCGGGACAATTCACGAATTGCCCCTAAATCCTGATGGCAGTTTGGTCTCGCCAGAAAACAACCAGAATATACTGGCAGAAACTGAACAACGAATACCGACGCCCTCTGTGCCCCTCCACCTCGGTCAAGGGGGGTGGGGCGACAAGGGGGATCAGCATCCGCCTCGGCCACCGGCAAGCTACAGCAGTCGCCTGATGCAGCATTTGGGGATTAATCTTTGGCAGTGGCTGTTTGAAGGGCCGATTCAGGGTAGTCTGCAGGAAAGTAAAGGTATCGCGATCGGGCAAAATCTACCCCTGCGAGTGCGCGTAGACTTGCGCGAACCGTATTTAATTGCTTTACCTTGGGAAATTATGCAGCCTCAAGCTGGTCAACCAGCAATTTCTCTGTCGCAGCAATTGCTTTTTAGCCGCACTACCAGCAATGTTGAACCTTTGCCACCCCTGCATCCTGCGGAGTCGCTCAACATTTTGCTAGTTTTGGGACAAGCAGAACCAGGCGGCGGTGCTAATTCTCAATTTTCCAACAGTAATAACGGTCATTTGCAGTTGGGAGAAGAAGCACTCGCCCTAGCTGGCATTCTGGAAAGTGCTTTTCAAACCGACGACAGCGGCAAATATTTTGACATCAGCGTTCCGACTCGCGTCGATACTCTGATCGAACCTACTGCGGCGGAACTCATTTCTCGGCTGGAAACGCAAACTTACAACATTCTGTTTTACGCCGGCCACGGGATACCGGGCCCCGACGGCGGTTTGCTGTTTTTGGGGCCGGAAACGGCGATTAATGGCACTGAACTGGCTCAAGTATTAGTTCGGTGCCGCGTGACTCTGGCGGTGTTTAATGCCTGCTGGGGAGCTCAGCCGGCGGTGGAGAGGTGGCACTCAACTAACGGCCAGCAACAGGCGATCGCCCGCAGCAGTTTGGCTGAGGTACTGATCCATCACGGGGTGCCTGCGGTGTTGGGGATGCGGGACTCGATCGCCGATCGCGAGGCCCTGAGTTTTATCCAAACTTTTGCCCAAGCTTTGGCCGGACGGATGTCGATCGATCGGGCAGTCGCCGTCGCCAGACAGCAGTTACTGACGCTCTACAAGTTCAATCAACCGGCTTGGACGCTGCCTGTGCTGTATATGCACCCTGAGTTTGACGGTCAGCTAACTGAGCCGGTAGATGACCTGAAAACTGAGTTGCCTTTAAATTCTTCTACTTGGCTGGGACGGTTGCCGTCTTGTGCTTATTTGCGGGGGCGCGATCGACCCAATGGCAAATCCACCGACTCGAGCAATCAGGTTTGGCCCATTCGCGCAGGTATGGTTCGAGTCGGACGCTGGGAAGAAAACGACGTAGTGATTCGAGAACAGTGGGTTTCTCAAAAACACGCCGAGATTTTCTGCCGAAACACGATCGGAGATAGCCGGGAAGAACCTAGCTACTTCCTGCGCGATTTTTCTCGCTACGGGACTCTAGTTTTGGGCTCTGAGGGATGGCAGAGAGTTCACCACCAAGAATTGCTGCTACGCAGCGGGACTCAGCTAAAATTTGGCAGTTCTCAAGGTCAGATTTTTGAGTTCACTATTGAGGTTCCTAAAACTTCGGGCTACAGTGAGACTGATTGCGGAACGAATTAAGGTGCGGGTGTAGCTAATGAAGACAAGCGGCGAGTAGCACAGCAAAGTTCTAGGCGTTAAGTCTCCAGTCTGAATTTAAGAGAGTTACTCACCACTGATAGCTCGGCACTAGCTCTTGGCACAGTCCCCCCTCTGTCTTTTCCTTTTCCCACTTAGGTATTACATCATGGCTACCCAATCTACTGATTCTGAATATTTTCGCGATTCTCAAACTCAGGCCCAGATGGAACTTCTCGCCACAATTGTTCAGACTGATGTTGCTTACCCCTGGAATCCTGCACAGCTTGAATCGGAATCTTATTTAACTGCCCTAGAGCAGGAATTTGCGCTATCTGATTCATTCAGCGACAGCGATATTGCCCTGAAGTCCCAAGTTTTATTCTCGCAATTAGAACAAGTTTGGCTGACGACTTCTCTGCAAAAGTCTTTGCGCGAGAAATTTGCTCGCGTTCCTCAAGATTTTCTGGCCAGCATCGCTCAAAGCGTGCAAAACGCCACTGTTAAGTATCAATCTTTAGCTGACCAAATGGTAGAGTGCGTCTTAGATATTTTGCCTCAGTGGGCTGAGGAAGATTTGCAGGTGTTGGCACGTCCTTTGGCTTATGCCATGCGAGATGTGGATTCGGAAGGGGGAGAATTAGTGATGGCTACTAAAAGACCTTGGGCCCAATTGTCGGAAATAGAACAAGCCAGAGTTAGTTTGGCTGTCGCCCGCTATGCAATCTCGCAATTAGAAATTGCTGATTAGTTTTTGGATGGCTAAATTTTTGTGCTGCGATCGCGGTAATTTTTTTAAATTAATATAAAATTAATCTACCTTTAGTTAGATGTCAAATTCGGCTAATTGTTAAATCCTAGGGATTGCTATAGTTTGATATAGCAATCCTATTTGATTTGTAGAGTAGCACCAATCCGTAGTATTTCGGCGTAATCCGAGGTATTGCAGCTACTCCAGACCACTCAAAGCGAGTAATCGTTATCTCTAAGCGTTTAAGTTCACACCTTGGGATTCGCTAGTTCCAAGCTCTGTAAGTAGATTGTTAAACATCCGAGATTGGTTAGAGGAAGTGCAATCTGCATAGTACCGAGAAGATAACAGGGTTGAAGCAAACTTTACTTTTAGGAAGCAACGCCAAAATGTTGAAACCCAATTTCGTTTTTGTAATTGATGCCAACAAGAAACCGCTGACACCATGTAAGCCTTCTATGGCGAGACGTTTATTATCGATGGGTAGAGCGTCTGTTTTTAGAAGATATCCGTTCAGCATCATTCTCAAAAAAGAGGTTGCAGATATTCCTAAACCCGTCACAATTAAACTAGACCCCGGTTCTAAAACCACAGGGATTGCTCTTGTTCAAAACGACAAAGTAATCTTTGGTGCTGAGTTGACTCATCGCGGTCAAGCCATCAAAGCATCTTTAGAATCCCGTCGTTCTCTACGTCGGGGGAGGCGTTATCGTCACACTCGCTATCGGCAAGCACGGTTTCTCAATCGCACCCGCCCTTCAGGTTGGTTGCCTCCAAGTTTGCAGCATCGCGTAGAAACTACTTTGACATGGGTGAATAAATTAATCAAATTTGCACCCATCAGTGAGATCGTTCAGGAGCTTGTCAGATTTGATTTACAACAACTTGAAAACCCAGAAATCTCAGGCATTCAGTATCAGCAAGGCATTTTATGTGGGTACGAAATCCGCGAGTATTTATTGAATAAATGGAACAGGAAATGCGCTTACTGCGACGTGACTGACACACCATTGCAAGTCGAACACATCCAGCCCAAAGCAAAAGGTGGCACAAATCGGATCTCCAATCTGTGCCTGGCTTGCGAGAAATGCAATCTCAAAAAAGGGACTCAGGATATTAGCGTTTTCTTAGCCAAAAAGCCAGATGTTCTGCGATCGGTTCTAGCTCAAGCAAAACGCCCATTAAAAGACGCGGCGGCTGTCAACTCAACCCGATGGGCATTGTTCAACCGACTCAAAGAAGCGGGTATTCCTGTCTCCACAGGTTCGGGTGGTCTGACCAAATACAACCGCACTCGATTAAGCCTGCCTAAAACTCACTGGTTAGATGCGGCTTGTGTGGGTCAGATTGATTCCTTGGAGATGCTCGCCTTACAGCCCTTGCTGATTAAATCAACAGGACAAGGGAATCGACAGTCCACTAGAAACGATAAATACGGTTTTCCTTGTGCCAAGCCTAGACAGTCTTTTACTCATTGTAGGACTGGTGATATTGTTGCCATTCAGCTTCTAGAAGACCGCAAGCGATTCCAATCAGGACTTTACGTTGGACGGGTCAAGACTCCAACAGATAAAGGTGTTGAGATTAAGATCGGTAATTTTAGACTAAGTACAAAAGATATGAGCAACGTCAAATTCTTGCACAAACAAGATGGCTATCAATATGCGTCAATCAACTCCGCTTTACTCCAATAAAGGCGTTTCTAGTAATTAGACAAGATATAGCCTTTCTCTGTAACATGAGGTGCACGCTTGATAAGCGGGCATAGGCCTCCGTGGGCATAGGCCTCCGTGGGCATACCTCACCAAGATTGAGAACTGGTGTAATTTTTTTTGAACTATAGCAAGCGCGCCCGACGTTTATGACTGAGATGTGGCAGAATTTTTAGTAAGATTTTTATGGGCGGCGTCGCAGAAACGGCCCCCAAGAAATATTTTTTATTATGGAACAGGCCGGAAAGCCTGTTACGGACATTGCTGAAATCCTTGCCGAATATTGCTTCTGACCGAAAGCATCCAGGATACAAGCCCCCCAATTTATCCGGGGGGTCAATGCTTCAATTCTTTAATCTAAAATCTAAAATCTAAAATCGATTGACTTCTCTCCTCGGTAACTAAAGCCTTCTTCCTTCTTCCTTCTGCTATATTTGGCCAGGTTTGGACTCGCTTAGCAGTTTGGCAACAGCAAGCAAGATGAATTATCATACAAGGGTCAGAATGTTAAAAAATGTAAAAATAGTAATTGGGGAGTGTCGGAATTTTCAACTGAAGTAAAAAGTGGACAGCAGGAAACCCTTACTGTGGCATGCACGATCGGGACTTTAAAATTATTTTATGACAACTTCAAGATTTGATTTTCAAGACTTGAAACGCCGCTTTGGGCGGATTTCGCGGGTGCAGACGGCAACGCTAGTCGTGTTGGGGGTGGTTGCTTTCGCAGGTGCGATCGCCGCAGCCTGGTTTGGCAGTGAAGGTACAGTCAGCGGTATTTTTGCCACAATTAACATTTGGCAGCAAAACCCGCCTGTGTGGCTGCAAGTGCCTGCTACGAGCAAGATGTATTTGTTACTGCCGACTTTTATGCTGGTTTCGACCGCTTTAGCTGCAATTAAAATTTCGCCTCAACCGCAGAAATGGTCGCGCGCTGTGGTAGTTGCAATAGTTCTGGCTTTAACGATTCGCTACGTTTTATGGCGATCGCTCGCTACTCTAAATTTAACCGATCCCCTCAACGGTATCTTTAGTTTGGGGCTGTTTTTCCTAGAAATGTTACTGGTTTTTAACAGCAGTATTCAATTGTATTTAATGCTGAGAATGAAAGACCGGCGTCGAGAAGCCGATCGCATGGCAGTTGCAGTGGAAGCTGGAAACTTCACCCCGCCCGTAGATATTTTTATCCCAACTTACAACGAACCGGCTTTCATTTTACGGCGCAGTGTAATCGGCTGTCAAGCCTTAGATTATCCCAACAAAAAAGTATATTTGCTCGACGATACCAAGCGGCCTGAAATCAAGTTGCTGGCAAAAGAACTGGGATGCGAGTATATAACCAGACCCGATAATATTCACGCCAAAGCTGGAAACATCAATCATGCCACAGCCCTAACAAATGGAGAACTAATTGTAGTTTTCGATGCAGATTTTATTCCCACTAAAAACTTTTTAACTCGCACAGTTGGATTTTTTCAAAATCCCGAGATCGCCCTCGTTCAAACACCGCAAAGCTTTTACAATCACGACCCCATCTCCCGGAATTTAGGTTTAGAAAATGTGCTCGCGCCGGAAGAAGAAATCTTTTATCGGCAAATTGAAATCATCAAAGACAGCGCCGACAGCGTAGTTTGTTGCGGTACATCTTTTGTTGTGAGGCGAAGTGCTTTAGAAGCAGCGGGAGGCTTGGTCACAGATTCAATCTGCGAAGATTATTTTACCGGAATTCGGCTGTCAGCAACCGGATATCGCTTAGTTTATTTAGATGAAAAATTGAGTGCTGGTTTGGCGGCTGAAAGTATAGAGGCTCATCTAAATCAAAGGCTACGCTGGGCGCGAGGCACGCTTCAGGCATTTTTTATTGATTCCAATCCTTTAACAATTCGCGGTCTCAGATTCGTACAAAGGCTGTCTCATTTGGAAGGATTGTTGCACTGGTTTACCAGTTTAACCAAGGTTTTATATCTGTTGATACCTTTAGCTTATTCATTTTTTGGCATAATTCCTTTGCGGGCAAGTGCGCGGGAATTGCTGTACTTTTTCCTGCCTTACTATTTGGTGCAACTGACTGTGTTTTCTTGGCTGAACCGCAGATCGGGATCGGCTTTGCTTTCGGATATTTATTCGTTCGTCCAGTGTATTCCTTTAGCGGTGACGGTGGTGAGTTCCATGCTGAATCCGTTTGGGAAAGGGTTTCAGGTGACGCCAAAAGGAATGGCGAGCGATCGCTTTCGTTTTAATTGGAATTTGGGATGGCCTTTGATTGTCTTGTTCGCAGCTACAGCAGTCAGTTTGTGGCACAATTTCAACATTAATTTAGTTAAAAATGTTGGCACCGTACAGTCAATATCAGAAAGTGCAGATTTGTCAAAAAGCCTGGGTTGGGGATGGATTTGGAGCGCGTACAACCTGCTGATGCTGGGGATTGCCTTGCTGATTTTGGTGGATATTCCTAAGCCGGACATTTACGAATGGTTCAATTTACGCAGGGTTGTACAACTGAATATTGGCGGTCAAAGTTTTTGGGGTGTAACCACTGTAATTTCGGAAAGTGGCGCGGAAGTTGCTTTGACACAGTGGCCAAGTTTTGCGGTGAAAAATAAAGGCAGTAAAGAGAGTTTTACAGCAGCAGACATTTTGCCAAAATATGCCGTTCCGACAACTTTATCCCAGGGTAAAATAAAAGCGCTCCCTCGCAGTGCGACAGTCAAAGCAAGGAGATATGTAGGGCCGTCTGTTGTTGAGTTTGGCACTGAGCGTCCTTTGGCAAAAGGTTTGATTGATTGCGATTCGGCGACTTTGGAAATTATGGAAGAGAACTGTTTTATTCCTGTGGCTAAGATTGAGTTGGTGAGCGATAAATCTCAGTGGGAGTCGAGTTTTCGGGATGAAAAAGAGTGCAGTTTTGCGGAATTTCCCACTGTGCGAATTGCGTTCGATCGCCTGAACATTAGCCAGCACCGCTGTTTGATCGAAATGCTGTACTGTCGCCCGGGCCAGTGGCAGCGCCAGGAAACTCCCGGAGAATGGCGATCGTTGTGGCTGTTGTTGAGAATTGCTTTGAAACCGAGGGCTGTTTTTGAGAGGAATAGGGCAGTTAGGGCGATCGCAGTTTCGCAACTTTAGATCGAGTTTCCATCCCGCGCGGCTTGCACCAAACCTTTATCGCGCTAACAAAAAATCCCATCAAGCTGCCCCCGCCAAGGAAGAATGGTAGATTTTATAGCAACCGCCAAGACGGTTAGGACTTGTTAGGAATGAGAATTAAATAACTTAGAATTTTGATGGTTCTTGTGGGATGGGCGTCCCGCCCGTCCAGAAAGGGCGGGCGGGACGCCCAACTCACAAACTTGTGTAAA
The DNA here is from genome assembly GCF_036700325.1 of Microcoleus sp. Z1_B2. Lineage (NCBI taxonomy): Bacteria > Bacillati > Cyanobacteriota > Cyanophyceae > Oscillatoriales > Microcoleaceae > Microcoleus > Microcoleus sp. Z1_B2. Next base: position 48,371 of record NZ_JAUBOQ010000035.1, on the reverse strand, counting down.
TTATTTAATTCGCGATCCTTAATGGCTGACACGATTGATTTTATTGCTTCTTCCTTCTTCCTTCTGCTAAGCTGTTGCGCGTTTAAATTGCATATTCGGGACGGGCTCGCGTGCCCATCCCACAATAATTTGAGTGATTTTTGACACACAATTTAAATGGAGAACAGCTTATACATAGACAAATGACCAGAACTTGTTTTTTAATTAATCGGCACAAATTCGTAACCGTAACTGGTGCGATTTCCGGGTTTAACAGTTACTAATTGAACTGCGCGATTACGATCGCCCGAAGGTAAAAACCGAATCGGGCCCGATGCTCCTTTTGCCGAAAAATCTGAAGCCGATAACGCTTGTTGAATGCCTGTACGAGTCGGATTGCGCTCTAAACCGGCAATTAACGCGATCGTCGCATCGTAGGCTAAAGCTGTGCGCCAACTTACTTCAGCATTCCAAAGTTGTTTGGATGTTTGGGGAAAGTTGGACTGCGGATCTGCGAGAATGTGCCAAGGAACAGCCAGCACCATATCTGTTGCTCCTGCGCCACCTATTTGCAGTGTTTTAGCAGTATAAGCACCGTCTCCCGCTAGTAATGGCAGCCGTTTGGCGTTTACTTGCACTACTTGCAAAGCTTGGTCGATCGTGGTTGAATCGGATGCTAACAGAATCACTTCTGCTCCTTGGGCGATCGCACTTTTAACACTATCAGCGGCATTAAAATTGCCCTTAGCAAAGTCAAATTCTGATACTATTTGTCCGCCATCTCCGTAAACTGCAGTAGTGAATTCATCTTTTAAAGATTTGCTGTAACTGCTGGCAGAATTAAAAAATACAGCAGCTTTTTGCTTTTGCAATTTTCCCACCATATAGCGCGAAAGAGCATTAGCCGCAAACCGATCGCTCGGCACAGTCCGAAATGTATTTTTGGCAGATCCTGAGAGCTGCACAGACGTACTTGTGGGAGAAATTGCTACTAATTGTTTTTGCTGGTAAATCTTGCTGGCTGCTAGCGTTGTATCTGAACCAAAATGCCCGATTACTCCTATAATCTCCGAATTATTTGCTAAAGCAGTAGCAATTTGGGCAGCCATTTCTTGGTTGTTGTCATCCTTAGCAATTAGCACTTTTAATGGAGTCCCGCTAACGCCGCCTCTTTGGTTGATTTCATTTTGAGCTTGAGCTACGCCCCGCAGAATTTCTAGAGCCGCATTGATATCGCCTCCAATGGGAACTGCGGCGGCAATTGTGTAGGATTTCCGATCGCCGATGCGGGCGTTGTTGAGGTAAATTAAGGCTTCGGGATCGTTGCGATTGGTTTTCAGCGAAGCTTGTAAGTCGGAAATAGCTGCGTTATAGTTGCCAGATGCGATCGCCTGTACTGCTGCTTGTTTAGTTGTTGTGGCTTGCTCTGGAATTAACACTTTTTGTCCGGCACTCAGACGCTGCTCAATTGCCTGATCTGACTGCGACGAATTAGTCGGAGGCTTGGGAAATGTCGGATTTTGGGGTGATAAACCCCCGACATTGATGCCGCCTCGGCTTGTCAGCCACCAAATACCTGCACCGGCTAGTCCGATCGTAATTAGGAGGGATAAGATGAGAACAGCAGTTTCATTTTTTTGTGACATAATTTTACATTTTTAGATTTTTGAAATAACGAAGTCATTAGTCATTGTCATTAGTTATTAGGAGCAAGTAAAAAACCTTGATCGAGGAGAAAAAGTGATTTTAACTTGGCGATCCCGAATTGATGTATGGTGCGTCAGATAGGGTAATTTTATCTATCAATTGATGCTTTCGGAGCTGAGGCACCATGCAAGCCTAAAATCCAGTAGTCACTACTCCCTTATTATATGCGATCGCCCGGACATGATATAATTCAGTAACATTGGCCTAGTAAAAATAGCGCTCGCACTGTTTAGTCTGAATGCCTTCAAGGTGGTTCCACCAGAAAAGTGCAGGAATTTTTATAAGTTACCGATTCAAAGATTAGTGAACCCTACCCTGCAAGAGCGCCACTTCCTCCATTCCCAATTTAGTTAAGCAGGCAAGAAATGATAACTGGTGGATTAGATAAAACGCTGAGTGTTGGAACTGAATTATACAATCTAAGGTGAGTAAACCTGAGAACTACCTTGAAAAACACCTAGGGGGTAACTCTTGAGTCCTGTATTTAGTTACAAATTTTTACGTTAAAGTTGGATATATATCATAAACCTTTGAAAAAAAGCTTTTCTTAATCATATCTTTATTTTTCTCCGCGAGGGGGACAGGGAGGGAGGCTGTAACAGCAAAGGGTTCGGTAAAATAATTAAAGTTTGTTGAAATTTATAAAAATAGCTGCAATACTTTGTAATGTAAAGAGGAAAGTTGAAAAATATCTAAAGACAAACTAATTGGATTGCGATGTCGCTAAGGTAGTATATATGACGGTTTGTCACAGAAAAAGAGTGTTAAGCTCCGCTAAGCTCAGCAAAAGTAAAAGCTCGCTATTTCATTAAGTTCGATCGATAACAAAGGCTAAGGTAAAGTTCATGGCAAACTCAGTTTTAAATCAGCCAAAAGCAGCAGGAGTGCAGTGGCAGCCAAAAGATATTATCCGCGGCTTAGTGTGGAAAATTGCGATCGCAACCTGGCTGTTAATGGCAGTAGGCAGCGCCACGCGAGTCATGAATGCGGGGCTCGCTTGCCCCGACTGGCCGCTGTGCTACGGTCAATTAATACCTGCAGCGCAAATGAATTTGCAGGTATTTCTGGAATGGTTTCACCGATTGGACGCAGCAGCGATTGGCCTGAGCGCGATCGCACTTTTAGGACTATCTTTGTTTTACCGCAGCCGCCTGCCAAAATGGCTGCCTTGGGCGAGCGCCGGAGCACTATTTTTAATCGTTTTTCAAGGCGTATTGGGCGGCTTGACAGTAACACAACTGCTGAGATTTGACATCGTTACCGCTCACTTGGGAACAGCTTTACTATTTTTTGGCGCCCTGCTAGTCATCGGTTTCATGCTGACTCCCTACCAAGCTACAGGAAATGTCGGCAAATTAGCTTGGGTAAGTTCGATCGCAGCATTGTTAGTTTACCTGCAAAGTTTGCTAGGAGCATTAGTAGGCTCTAGATGGGCACTGCACCAATGTTTGGACTCCTCAGAATTGTGCTCGGTAATGAACAGCCACATCGCCGGTATCGTACCAGCTACAGCAGCGACTTTAGCAGTAGCAGTCATGGCTTGGCGGCAGCCTGCACTGAGTCCAAATTTGCGAAAACTGGCTAACTGGGCGAGTGTTTGCCTAATGGCTCAATTAGTTCTGGGATTAGCAACATTCCGGCTGCACCTTCAGGTAGAACCGCTGACAGTCGCCCACCAAGCAGTCGGTGCTGCTTTGCTGGGAACCCTGATAGCTTTTAGTGTTTTAGCTTGGCGCGATCGAGTTTTATCAGCTTGAGAGTAATATTATGTCCGGTAGCATCGTTATTATTATAATCCAAGGTCTTGTAGGGGCGGGTTCACCATCATTCTCGATAAAAGCCAACAGTTTCCTAAACCCGCCCCGCCCAGACAAGCACCAATCAACCGGACACTCTCTAAAACGCAGATTTATCTATTCCTTGAGTAAGAGAGGGCTGATTTATCTCTCGTCGGTGGGGGCGGGTTTATTAATCCTTTTAGCTACGGCAGATATCTCTCGTAAAACCCGCCCCTACGAACCAATGACAACTAACTGACAACTGAAAACTAACAACTAATAACCGATGCAAGAAGTTCTTACAAACAATAGCCCCCGTCTCCACGAAAACTTTTCGCAAGTCGTGAAAAGTTACTATCAACTAACAAAACCCAGAATTATTTTACTGCTGCTAATCACGACATCAGCAGGAATGTGGATGGCGGCCAAAGGAGAAGTAGATCCGCTATTACTGGTATCAACTATTACTGGAGGCGCTTTAGCTTCTGCGTCGGCGAATACGATTAATTGTGTCTACGACAGCGACATCGATTATATCATGGAGCGCACCCGGTGGCGGCCGATTCCTTCGGGGCGTGTCAAGAAGCGGGATGCTTTGATATTTGCGATCGCCCTAGCTACAATATCCTTTACATTGCTCACAGTTGTTGCCAACTTATTAGCGGCATTGCTAGCAATGTCAGGCATCCTTTTCTATGTCCTAATTTACACCCACTGGCTGAAGCGTCACAGCGTGCAAAACATCGTCATCGGCGGTGCAGCAGGGGCGATTCCGCCGCTAGTTGGGTGGGCTGCGGTGACAGGAGATTTGAGTTGGGGTGCGTGGCTGCTGTTTGGGATAATATTCCTGTGGACACCGCCGCATTTTTGGGCATTAGCAATGATGATTCGCGATGAATACAAGGAAGTAGGCGTGCCCATGTTACCTGTAATTGAGGGCGACGAAGAGACAGCCCGCCAAATTTGGATTTACACGCTATTGATGATTCCTGCAACTTTGCTGCTAGTTTATCCCCTGAATTTAGCCGGCGCGGTGTATGCGGGAACAGCTATTTTCCTCGGTGCTATTTTTGCCCAAAAAGCTTGGTTGCTGTTGCAGACTCCAGAGGATAAGATTGTTGCGCGATCGCTCTTCAAATACTCTATTCTGTACCTGATGCTATTGTGCGCGGGAATAGTGGTTGACAGTTTGCCTGTGACTCATAATTTGACTACTGCTCTTTTACAAAATGTGCAAACTTTGATGAGTGCGGTTGTAATGTAGTAATCAGTTAAATTGCCATGATTAAAATGAAGCCCGCATCTTGCGGGTTTTGTTTATGGTAAAATAGCAATAGTCATTCTTCCATCTGCGTAAATCTGCGTAAATCTGCTTTAATCTGCGGTAAAAAAAAGAGCGAAAGAACATGACAGAAACCATTTAGCTAAATATAAAATCACATTCCAGCTACTTTGAGCATCTTGAATAAATATACTAAGTGTAAAATTAAAGTAGGAGGAAAGTTCTGATGGCTGAGAATACTGTGAAAGTAGACATCTCATTTCAATCACTGCTGGAAGCTATTTCGTCACTGGGAATTGCTGAAAGATACAAGATATGGGAATTTTTGGAAGCTGAATTATTCCCGGATGAGGACGATTATCCAGAAGATATTGCCGAAATTGAAGCGGCCCGTGCTGATTACAAAGCTGGAGATTACACAACTTTCGATCGATATATGGCCGGGCGGGCAAATAAATCGACATGACTTACACTATCCTTACCCCTAAAGCTGTACAAAAGCAGCTAGATGCCCTGCCCAATGATGTCTACGATCGTATCGCTGTCAAGATTTTGCAACTTGCCGAAAACCCGCGCCCAGATGGGGTGGTCAAGCTCAAAGGTGCTGACAATGAGTACCGTATTCGGATCGGTGATTATCGCGTTCGTTATGAAATCGGCGATGAAGAACTAATCATTCTCCTATTACAATGCAAACATCGGAAAGATGTTTACAAAGCATGATGTTTCTTCACCTACTATCTCACTCATGCTTCTTTACCAAAGTTGCTGTACAAAGCTTCAAGACGCTTGGCTTCTGCTGCTTGATGGAGCAAATCAGTTTCAATTTCTGCGGTGTTGGCATGATAGTAAGTTAATGCGGCGTAGACTTCGGCGAGGGTGAGATGAGAAATGCGATCGCAAATCTCTTCAGCATTCAATCCTCGCTTGTACCAGGTTACAATCCGGCGAACGGTAACACCTTTACCGAGGATGTGGGGACATCCACCGTGCAGTTCGGGAGTGCGTGTAATGAGCGTACCAATGTCAATAGATACTGCTGTGGTCATAAACTATGGAAGTTTGAAGGGACTGATCTCTATTACAGCATAGCGATCGCAGAATTATATCGCGGTGTGAATTTCGATCGATAAATGAAGTAAGCTAGAGATACAGGTTTCAAACAAAATCATGACTGAACTCCTTCAACAGGCGATCGCCCAAATCCAAAAACTCCCACCCGATCGGCAAGATGCGATCGCGGCTCGGTTTTTGGCAGAGTTGCAGGACGAGCAAAAATGGGAAACTCGTTTTGCTGACACGACAGACGATCAATGGGATCAGATGGCTGCAATGGTACGTCAAGAAATTGCGGGAGGAGAAACGGTTCCACTTGATGAGGTTTTCCCAACACAAAAATGAAATCAAGTGTTACAAAGTCATTTCGCACGCGGCTAGAGAGTCTTCCTGCATCAGTTCAGGAACAAGCCGATAAAGCTTATGCCCTTTGGCAGGATGATCCTTATCATCCAAGTCTTCAGTTCAAGCGAGTCAGTCAGAAGCAACCGATTTATTCTGCTCGTATCAGTATCAATTATCGTGTTTTAGGTTTATTGGAAGCCGATCGTATTTACTGGTACTGGATTGGTGTACACGACGAGTACGATGAATTGCTGAAACGGATGTAGTTTAAGGCGATCGAATTCGTCAACCCCCCGCTACCGTAAATGGCGATCGCAGAATTATATCGCGGTGTGAGTTTTGGGCGATAAATGAAGTAAGCTAGAGACAAAGGTTTCAAAATAATTGTTAAATTTATTGCAGTAAGCAAGCGATGAGATTGTCCTAATGAGACTATTTTATGATGACACCAAATGTTGAAATTTTGAAAACAGAGTTCCGTGAATTCTGTGTAGATAATTTGGTGGTACGTAACATCAATGATATTTTTACTGCTGCTGGAATTGCACAGGGAAAATCCGAGAAGAATTCAAGTGGAACTCGTAGATCACTTGTTGAAGATTATTATGCTTCCCTAAATTGGGAAAGTATGGAGTCGATCCGAAAGTTTGTGAAAGTTTTAGAAAACACATTACTTATAAGTTGGATTAGTGAGGAGAGGAAACAAGAATTACGCTTGCTTTGTGAAAAGCACGGTTTTACAGTAGACAAGAATGGTTATAGAGTTTACCCTGCCAATCTGGGGGTAGGTAACAACGTTAAGAATTTGATTTTTGCAGCGACTGGATCAAAGCCAGAAATCATCTTCTCTGATTCAGTCAGCAACGATATTGAGATAGTCAAAAATGCGGATTATTGTCTCATATACGATCGTCCAATCAAGTCACACGGTCTTCTTTGGAAGGAGCTTGTTGATTGGTGGAGGGAGAGAGAACAACTAAATAACGAATCAGATAGAGAGGTCGGCCGAAAACTATATTCTCGTTTGGATAAATCATTTAGTTCTCAGCCGGAGAAGTTATTTTGGAGAAGTTATTTTAAGAAGTTTTATGAGTCATTCAACGAGAAACTTCCGGCTCTAGTCCCACAAGTTTATTTGCACTATGACCCGTATACACTTAAGCAGTTGCAAGCTCGGCGTCGCTTGGTGCGCCAAAGAATGGATTTTTTGTTTCTGCTATCAGATCGAATAAGGATAGTAATAGAAATTGACGGGAAGCAGCATTATGCTGAAGAAGATACAGCCAGTCCAAGGCTATATTCTGAAATGGTTGCTGAAGATAGACGGCTAAAGCTATGTGGTTATGAAGTGTATCGATTTGGAGGTTATGAACTTAATAACGAAAGTGAAGCGGAAATAATAGTAGAGCATTTTCTGGTCAACCTATTCAAACGTCACGATCTGATAGCACACGCAACCTAACAACGTTCAAATTCCAACCTAAAGGTGAATGCCATGCAAGCCAAACTTCAAGAACAACTTTCTCCTGCTGATGCCGAAGTTATTTTGGGACGTTTGCCAGAACGAATTAAAGCAGCTCTAATCGCGCGTGCTGCGGAAATTGAATATCCGATCGAAGCGCTGATCGAAATGGCGATCGCCAGTTTTCTCGACACAGAAGCATTAGGTTTCGTAGATTGCAAACCAGGACGCGGGCAGTAAAAGCGACAAGAGCTTTAAACCCCCGTTTTAGTTCGGAGATGAAATGCTCTACAGCAGGCGATCATTACTTTAGGCAGACGCAGGAGCCCCGCCAGGAAAGATACATTTTAAAGAATCTGTTGTTTTCATTACACAACCCCTTATTAGAAAAAGAGTTTCAGCGGTGAACTTAATATCTGCAGAGGAACTCAAAGCACTGGTACAACAATCTCCGGGATTGTGCGTATCAATTTATATGCCAGTCGCTCAAGGAACAGAAACTCAACAAAATCCGATTCGGTTCAAAAATTTAATCAGAGAGGCTGAACAAAAAATAGTAGAGTACGGATTTGACAAGAAAGAAGCGGTGGGATTGCTAGAGCCAGTCCGAGCAGAAGCAGCGATAAAATTTCTGCTGATTTGAAAGAAGCTGTTTCGGCTGCTTATTTTGGACGGGTCGATCGACTATTTGTGGCTCTTGGCGTTCAGCAGTGGGGTAGTTTTATTCCCGATACAAACGCGGTGCAAGTCCACCCAGATGCAGAATTGGGCGACGAAGATTTGTTGAATGCCGCAGCAATTCAAACTATTCTCAACGGCGGAACTGTTTACGCGATGCCGCCGGAACAAGTGCCGGACGAGGCACCTTTAGCTGCTATTTTTCGCTATTAATTCACGAGGTTTAAACCAATGGAATCTACTTCAATGACAAATTCTGACAAACAAAACCAAAGTAGCAGCGGCGATACCGAACGCTGGGCATCTTTAATTGGTGGCGGGGCGCTGGTGCTTTTTGGTTTGTCGCAGCGTTCTTTGAGAGGTGCTTTGCTGGCGGTTGCGGGTGGTGGTTTAGCGGCGCGCGGTCTGGGGGTTGTGGAGGGTTTGCAGTCGGCCGCAGATCCGAATCAAAGCATTAAAGTTGAAAAGACGGTGACGATCGACAAACCGGCTGAGGAATTGTACCGTTTATGGCGCAATTTTGAAAATTTGCCTCGGTTTATGAAGCATCTCAAACACGTTACGGTAATCGATGAAACACGTTCTCACTGGATTGCTAGCGCGCCGATGGGCAATAGTGTGGAATGGGATGCAGAGATTGTCCGCGAAGAAGAAAATCGCTTAATTGCTTGGGCGTCTGTGGAAGGGGCTGATGTTGACAATTCGGGTTTTGTGCGCTTTCAAGCGGCACCAGCGGGACGCGGTACTGAGGTAAAAGTTGTCATCGAATACAACCCTCCGGGCGGTGCAATTGGTGCTGGTGCTGCTAAACTATTTGGCGAAGCTCCCGAACAGCAAATTGCAGATGATTTACGTCGCTTTAAGCAGTTGATGGAAGCTGGGGAAATAGCGACTACGGAAGGTCAACCTTCGGGCCGCAAGTAAGTATCGCACTTTTGGTGGTAAGCCCTTGTAGGAACACGGCGACTGTAGGGACTTAGGACAAGCCCATAGGTGTTCAACTTAAGCTTTTTGTCCACCAGTCCTCCCGCCCACACCTTAGTCCGCCAGGGAATGAATTCCCTGTCTCATAGCGAAAGTCCTCTCAAAGAGGACTGAAAAACTCATTAGTCCTCTTTGAGACGACTTTAGCTTTGAGGCAGGGGTTTCAACCCCTGTCGGACTATCGGTTGTACGTTAAGTTGACACCTATGGACTGTTGGAGTTAGTCCGCCAGGGAATGAATTCCCTGTCTCATAGCGAAAGTCCTCTCAAAGAGGACTGAAAAACTCATTAGTCGTCTTCAGACGACTTTAGCTTTGAGGCAGGGGTTTCAACCCCTGTCGGACTGTGGGACTATCGGTTGTACGTTAAGTTGACACCTCTGGACTCTTGGAGTGTCCCTACGACACGAGCGATCGTGCGGGATGTCCTTGAGTACCAAACGTAGAGTTGGTGCTCTCAAGCTATTTGTTGTTTACCGGATTAGCTGATGTCATCTCAAGTGGTTTTCGGAAATGCGGGCGCTGAAGGGGCAAGTCGGGGCGGTTGGTTTGCGGGTCACTTTATGACGCCGGAAGATGACCCGCGATCGACTTCTGTATTAGAGGTAAAATGGGGCACTCACCCCGCCGGAGATTGTAGGACTCAGTGGGCGGTAAATGCACAAGCCACGACGCTTTCTATCCTGGTAAAAGGCCGGTTTCGCCTGCAATTTCCAGAGCAAGAAATCTTGCTGTCTCGCGAAGGAGATTATGCTCTCTGGCGGCCGGGAGTGCCTCATTATTGGTCTGCGGAGGAGGATTCGGTAATCGTGACTGTGCGGTGGCCTTCCCTACCGGGAGATAGTTCTGGAGTTAAGAATTAACTGGAATTTCGGGAACCAAAACGCGGCCGCTATAACCCGCGCGCTGGTAGCGATCGATCGCCTCGGATGCAATAACACCCGCTTTCCCACTCTCCACCAAGGCTACGCAAGCACCGCCAAAACCTCCGCCCGTCAGCCTTGCGCCGAAGACTCCGGGGATTGACTGCAAGATGGCCGCCAGCGTGTCTACTGCCGGCACCGAAACTTCGTAGTCGTCGCGCTGACTGGCGTGGGAAGCATTCATTAACTCGCCAAAACGTTTGGCTGACAAAGATTTTACTGCTTCTAGCACGCGGTTGTTTTCGGTAACGACGTGGCGCGCTCGTCTTCTCAGAGGTTCCGGTAATACTTCGACAGCTTGGGGATCGGTTATATCCCTAAGAGCTTTAACTCCCAATATCCGGGCGGATTCCTCACACTCGGCGCGCCGCTGGTTGTAGCCGCTTCCGGCTGCTAGTTGGTGGCTTTCGCCACTGTCAATTATTAAAATTTCTGTGTTTGCGGGAAAAGGTATCGGGCGGCATTCGAGGCTGCGGGTGTCGATTAATAGCATGGTGTTGGTGTCTGCTAAACTCGACGCCATTTGATCCATGATCCCACAGTTCAAGCCGGCATATCGGATTTCGGCTAGCTGTCCGATTTGAGCTAGGCGCACGTCGTCTATGGGGAGGTTCAGCAGGGCGCGCACTCCTCTGAGGGTTGCTATTTCTAAAGCGGCGCTGCTGGACAAACCGGCTCCGATCGGCACAGTCGAGGTAATGTAGAGATTTATTGGCGGTATTTTGTATCCTTCTTTTTCTAAAAGTCTGAGGCAGCCACAGATATAAGTGACAAATTTTTGCGGTATGGTATCGTCGTCTGAATAATTTATCAGTTCGTCATATTCTGCTGAATAAAAATGGTGGCGATCGTCGCTGCTGAAACCGATTTGTACTGTGGTGCGCTGGGGAATCGCTGTTGGAAGTACAAATCCATCGTTGTAGTCTGTGTGTTCGCCCAGCAGGTTTACTCTGCCGGGGGCGCTGGCTGTGGTTTTGGGTAATGTACCAAATACTCGTTGGAATTTCATTTTTGGGGAAGTGGTAATTGGTTGTTGGTTATTTGTTATTGGTTATAGCAATCCTAAATCATTTGTAAATTTCTTACTCCCTCCCCTTGATAAGGGGAGGGTTGGGGTGGGGTAAAAAAATTACGACTCCTGCAAAAATTGCTATATTTGTTATTGGTTATTTGGAAAAACAGCTATCCGTGTATGCGTGACTTACGTGTTGTGCTGTTGGTAATTGGGAAGAAATAAATTGATTTTTTATCGTTTGTCCTTATTATAGTGCCCAAGTTTTTTGGTTAATTCAACCCCTGTTAACAAAAATAAACATGACCGTAGGTTAGGAAAAGATATAGACCTGTGATAGAATGACAGGCTAAGATTTCTCCAAAAATTCAAAAAATGCGATCGACCAGACCCCGGAAACAGTTTGCTCAACATTGGCTCAAAAGCGAGAAAGCCTTAGATAAGATTGTGAAAGCGGCTTCTTTGGATGGCGATCGCGTCCTGGAAATTGGGCCGGGCACGGGGATTTTGACTCGACGCTTGCTACCTGCGGCTGAGTCTGTTGTTGCTGTGGAGATCGATCGAGATTTGTGTCTCAAGCTAGCCAAACAACTCGGCAAAACCGACAATTTTTTATTGCTGCAAGGCGACATCCTGGAAATGGACTTAGAGGCTGAACTAACAGCCTTTCCCAAATTCCAAAATCCCAATAAAGTTGTTGCCAATATCCCTTATAATATTACCGGCCCGATTCTGCAAAAACTGCTGGGAACAATCTCTGTTCCTGCTGCTAAACCCTTCGATGCGATCGTGCTGTTAGTGCAGAAAGAAGTGGCCCAAAGGCTTTACGCTAAACCGGGTTCGACAGCTTTTGGCGCGCTGTCGGTGCGGGTGCAGTATTTAGCAGAATGCGAGTTAATTTGCGATGTGCCGTCTAAAGACTTTTTTCCGCCGCCAAAAGTCGATTCTGCCGTGGTGCGGCTGCTTCCCAGACAGATAGAAACTCCGGCGGTTAATCCGCGCTATTTGGAGAATTTAGTTAAGTTGGGATTTGGTAGCAAGCGCAAGATGCTGCGAAATAATTTGAAAGGGGCTGTGGATTTAGATAAACTCGTTCAATTGCTAGAAGAGTTACAGATAAATCCTCAATCTCGCGCTGAAGATTTAAGCGTGGAGCAATGGGTAAAGTTGAGCAATAATCTTATGTGCGAGGTTTGAAGTTCAGGATTGTGTTAGATACCCGAATGCTTAAATAATTCGGATATCGGGGTATTTCTTAAGTATTTTTTGGTCTGAATACTAATAGTTGAATTTAGGTTTTATGGAAATTTTTAAAGGCTTATTGTAGGCTAATCGGAATTTGAATAATAAATTCTGCACCTTTCCCCGGTGCAGAAATACACTGCAATTCGCCTTTATGCCTTATTGTGATAATTTGATAGCCAATAGATAATCCTAATCCCGTGCCTTTGCCTACTGGTTTAGTGGTAAAAAATGGATTGAATAACTGGTTTTTCACCGATTCGATTATTTCTGGCCCGTTGTTGCTAATTCGGATTTCTACCAATTCACTGTCTGAAAGTTGGGTAGAAATTTTGATGAGGCGGCTATCAGCTTCATTGGCTGCAATCGACTCGCTGTGGCTGTCCTCTTCTAAAGCATCAATAGCATTAGCCAGGATATTCATAAACACTTGATTTAGCTGTCCGGGGTAGCACTCGATTCGGGGTAAATTGCCATATTGTTTGATAACTTGAATATTCGCCAAACCGGGCTTAGCATTCAATCTGCTTTGCAAAATCATCAGTGTGCTGTCAATTCCTTCGTGAACATCGGCTAATTTCATATCGGCTTCGTCATGGCGCGAAAAAACTCGCAGCGACTTGACAATACCGAGAATGCGCTCGGCCCCGTTTTTCATAGAAATTAATATTTTTGGTAGATCATAGATAATAAAATCTAAATCTACAGACTGGAGTTTTTCTTTAAGTGTGGGTAAGGGATTCGGATACTGTTTTTGATAGATATTCACCAATTCTAGCAAACTATCGGCATACTCGCGAGCGTGAGTAACATTCGCGTAAATAAAGTTAATCGGATTGTTGATTTCATGAGCAACCCCAGCGACCAATTGCCCTAAAGATGACATTTTTTCGCTAGGAATTAGCTTTGATTGAGCCTGCTTCAATTCAGACAAGGCTTGTTCGAGCTGTTGAGTTTGAGACTTTAACTCTGCGGTGCGTTCCTCAACTCGAATTTCTAATTCTTCTTTAGCTTTTTTTAGTGCAGCTTCGGCTAATTGGCGATCGACAATTTCAGCTTCTAGGAGTCGGTTGGCCAAGGCTAAATGTTGAGCTTGAGTCTTTAACTCTGCGGTGCGTTCCTCAACTCGAATTTCTAATTCTTCTTTAGCTATTTTTAGTGCAGCTTCGGCTAATTGGCGATCGACAATTTCAGCTTCTAGGAGTCTGTTGGCGGATTCTAACTGTGCGGGACTGGGAAGTGCTAGGGCTTGAGGCATTAAGTCTACCAAAAGTATGGCTGTAGCAAAGGAAATAAGGGCAGTAATTGCTTTCATTGTTCCTGAAAGCCAATAGGTAGGATGCCAAAGTGTCCAGAGTTCAAATATGTGAGTGATGCCACAGGCGACGATAAAGGCTCCAAACAGGGCAAAGATCCAATTAAATGGCAAATCTTCGCGTTTGGAAATAAAATAAACCAATGTAATTGGAATCGAAAAATACGCGAGTGCAATGATAGAATCTGAGGTAAGGTGAAGCCAGACTAACGGGGTATGCCAGAGATAGCAGTGGCCGTGAGGAATAAATGGCCCGGAAGTAAAAAAAGTTTTCCACATTTCCTGCATAATATTTCCTTTGAGTTGTGAGAAAATGGACTCTGACTGGTGTCAATTAATTTCAACCAGGGGTTTCTTTCACCTGCGGCTTAATCACCTATGCGTTCATATTCTCTGCTAGCTTCAGCAAAAATCAATCTGTATCTGGAAATCATAGGCGATCGCCCCGACGGATTCCACGAACTGGCGATGGTACTTCAAAGCATAGATTTAGCCGATCGAATTGACTTGCGCGCGATCGGTACGGACACGATTCGCGTGCGCTGCGATCACCCGCAAGTCCCTCCTGATAAGAATAACCTGGCCTACCGGGCGGCGGATTTGTTGGCGAAGCAATTCCCCGATGCTTTGGCGAAATACGGCGGAGTCGAGATTGCCATTCACAAGCAGATTCCAGTGGCGGCGGGGCTTGCCGGCGGTTCGGCTAATGCGGCTGCGGTTTTAGTCGGGATGGATTTGCTGTGGCAATTGGGACTTACTCAGTCGGAGTTGCAAGAGTTGGGGGGAACTTTGGGTTCGGATGTGCCTTTTTGCATTGCGGGAGGTACGGCTTTGGCAACTGGTCGCGGGGATAAACTGTCGCCGCTGCCTGATTTGGGTGGCTTTTCTGTGGTGTTGGCCAAGTACCGGAATCTCAGTATTTCTACGGCATGGGCGTATCAAACTTATCGCCAGCAGTTCAGTAGTTCCTATTGTGCAGCGGAAGATTTGGAGTGCCGTCGGCAACGGCTGCATTCGGGCCCGATGGTGGGGGCGATCGCCCAAAAAGATCGATCGAAAATTGGTCAATTGCTGCACAACGATTTAGAAAAAGTTGCTTTACCTGTGTACCCGCAGGTGTTGCAGTTGCGGGAGGCTTTTGAGTCGGCGGGGGTTTTGGGAACGATGATGTCGGGTTCCGGGCCGACGGTGTTTGCGCTGGCGGAGTCTTCAGAGCAGGCTCAGCAGGTTGTGGAACGGGTTAAAAGTGCGATCGCTTCTCCAGATTTGGATTTTTGGGTAGCACCGTTTAGCAATACTGGAATTCAGATTTTTTCGCAGGGAAACGAGACGAAACCGCCGATTTCGAGGGTGTAACTCGAAGAGGGTGCGATCGCCATCGCCCGTTAAACCTGTCTAACAGGCGAGGGTAAAGATTAATCTAACTTTTCGCAGAGTCTATTGAGATCGAAGAACTGATAATATGTCATGCAACACCGATTTTAGTTTTGGTGAATTAACCAGAAATCTAAAATCTAAAATCTAAAATCTAAAATCGCCATGACTGATTTAACTAATCCAAATTCTACTTCTAAACCTCTGAGTTCGGCTGAAGATGCAACCTCTGCATCTTCCACGCCGCCGACGATTTTGCGGTGCGTGATTGGTTCGCTGATCGCGGGCGGGTTTGCGGCGGCTTTGTACGCGCTAACTTTGTCTATAGTCCAAACTTTTGCAAATTCCCCGATTCATTCTGACAATGTGACTGCGATTAATATTGGCGCGGCTGTGAGAACTTTAGTTATGGGGATTGTGGCTTTGGGTGCGGGTGTTTTTGCTTTTGCATCTTTGGGTTTGATGCTGCTGGCTGTGCAACTTGTGATTCAAAAGTTGCTAAAGAAACCTACAGCTTGAAGTCTACCAGTTGCCAGAATTTGGCTACACAAACTTTCATCCGCAAGGCAAAGACGGAATAGTAAGATCGAAGCAATGGAATTATTTACGATCGGGCACTCCAATCTGAGTATTGAAGCGTTTGTTTTGCTGCTGCAACAACACGGAATTACGGCGGTTGCGGACGTGCGATCGCATCCTTTTAGCCGCTATTTACCTCATTTTAATAAATCCGAAATTAAAGTTTCTCTGTCAAGTGTTGGCATTCAATATGTTTTTTTAGGCAAAGAGTTGGGCGCGAGACCAGAGGATTTAAGCTGTTATGATACTAGCGGTAAAGCTTTATACGATCGCATAGCAGCAACTCCTCTATTTTCCGAAGGAATTCAGCGGTTGATCCAAGGCGCAGCCAATTATAAAATCAGTTTAATGTGTGCGGAAAAAGACCCGATTACTTGTCATAGGACTATTTTAGTTTGCCAGAAACTCAGAGAATTTAATTTACAAATTCATCACATTCTTTCCGATGGCAATTTAGAATCGCACCAGCATTTAGAAGAAAGACTTTTGAGCAAGTTTAACAAAGGCAAAAAAAATAATGAGCCAATTCAGCTAAGCTTGTTTGAATTAGAGCCTCAAGTTAAAGAGGAAATAGTAGATTTAGAAACAGCTTATTATCGTCACGGGTTGGACATCGCTTATGTCACAAAAGAAAGCAATTAATTTATTTACAATTGGTTTCACTCAAAAAAGTGCGGAGGAGTTTTTTGGGATTTTGATGCAAGCGGGAGTCCGCAGGGTGATAGATACGCGGCTGAATAATGTGTCGCAGTTGGCGGGTTTTGCTAAGCGGAAAGATTTAGAGTATTTTTTGCGAACCATTGGCAATATTGAGTACGTTCACATTCTGGATTTAGCGCCAACTCAAGATATTTTGGATGATTATAAAAAGAAAAAGGGAGATTGGGATGTTTATGAACAGAAGTTTTTGGAGTTGATGGGCGATCGACAAATTGAACACAAGGTTTCATCGGATATTTTAGACTGCGGGTGTCTGCTTTGTAGCGAACCAAAACCTCATAATTGTCACCGCCGCTTAGTTGCTGAATATCTCAGCGAGAAGTGGAAAAATGTCACAATTAATCATCTTTGATTTAGTGAAAAGATTAGATAATGGTGGGATGAATCTAAAATCTAAAATCTAAAATCTAAAATCTAAAATCGAATGACTCGGATAATTTGTCTCGCTAATTCCTGGAAACGCGGCGACAGGTGCATCGCCGGAATTAATGAACTTCAAGGTAAGTGGGTGCGTCCTGTTTCCGACTTACCAGAGGGCAAAATTCCTAAAGAAATGCGGCAGATAAATAGACTTGAACCCGCGTTGTTAGATGTTCTAGAAATTCCTCTGGCCAAGACGGGGCCGGACTTTGGCTTTGAGTGTGAAAATCTTTCTGTTTTACCGGGAAAATGGCGGCAAGTAGGGAAAGTTCCGCCAGCATATTTGCTGAAATATTGCCAGAGTCAAGAATATATTTTGCACAACGATTTGCGATATGTTACGGTGGCATATATGCAGTCTTTGCCAAGGTGCGATCGCCTAACTTTGCAATTAGTCAAAGCAGTAAGATTTACGGTAAAAAAGCTAAGTCAAAGATTTGAAGGTGGTAATAAATGGGAAGGATCTATTGTCACGCAGCATGGTCAAAGATTGACTGCAACAATTACAGATCCGGTGTTTATTAGAAAGTTAGAATTGGGGTATGTACCGCAAAAAGCTTGTTTGGTAACAGTGAGTTTGAGTATGCCTTGGCGGCCCGATGATTGGGAGGGAGATGACCCTTGTTGGAAGTTGATTGCGGGTGTGGTAGAGTTGCCGGAAGATGTTGTTGATGATGAAATTTAGTTTTGACCCAAATGGGCGATCGATTATTTATTTCTTTTTATTTCCCGCAAAAACTCTGTTCATGCTATAATTCTGCGGGACTGTAGCAGAAAGGGGTGCTTTTTGATGAAAGCAGAATTTTATTTTGACTGTCACAAATATATTTGCAGTTTAGTTCAAGTGGATTTTGTCAAAGAATTAAAAATAAAAAATCATCAAGGTTTTGTTTTGGCTGTTAAGCAAGGACAAAAGATTGGACTTTTGGGAAAAAGTCGTCATAATGCTAAACAAGTTGATGTATCTAAGCCACATTTTTATAATGTAATTAAAGCGGCCATGAGCGCTTTGGAATTAGAAACTAAAAATGAGGTTATATTAGAGAGAAATCGAACTATTGCTGATGCCGAAGAAATGATTCAGCAGCAAAACCGAGAAATTCGCGTTCTTAACGAACAGATTAGAATGCTTGGAACTAAGGTTGATGAATTGTCAAGGGAAAAGCAGCAGTTATCCATGCAGCTAGTAGATAAGGAAATCAGAGAAACTGAAATTAGTCAAAAAATTGATGATTTTCCTGCTTGCGAGGAAGATTTAGTGGCGGCGAAAATTGAGCAAGAGATTGGAGAAGTTGAAATTAATGAAAAAATAGAAGAATTGTCGGTTCAAGCTTCTGGGCTAGACGTGCAGTTAATCCCAAATCAACTGAATGCGGAGGAGATTGAGGAAGAGAAAGAAATCAGCAGGGGCAAGGTTGAGACTGTTGATTTAGAAATTATAGAAGAAGTAGAAGAAAATATCAAACAACTAGAAGTTCCAGGAGGCGAAAGTGAAATTAAGCGACTGCCTAAAATAGCGTCTCACAAAAGGATGAGAAAGAAATCTTAATGCTTTAGTTATATAGCAATTCTCGCATCATTTGTCAATTTATTACGGAGTCCCAGCGGGTTCGGAGAGGGTTGGGGTGGGTAAGAATTTACGAGGCATTTAGGATTGCTATATAACTCATTGAATTGTGGCGATCGCATTTTCGCAAAAATCGTCAGCAGTTAAGCGAAAAAATCCCTTGCAACTCGCCGATTTTCCCGCCGCAGCCTCACCCACAACAGCATTTTGACAATAATCCAGGGCGATCGGTAAAATAACAGGTACGATGGCTACGCCCCGGCCCCGGCCTACGAACTATTGTCAGCCGCATTAAATCCTTCACTAATTAACCATTTGCCAACAGTCACATAAATGTTGACAATATTGCACAATAGATAAAATTGTAAATATATAGCACCTGCGTTTTTTTACCGCTTATGAATAGCAGATTCCTCGATCGACTCCACCACCCCTCACGCCCCGTCATCGTCTTCGACGGCGCGATGGGAACCAACCTGCAAGTCCAAAACCTCACCGCAGAAGACTTTGGCGGCAAAGAATACGAAGGCTGCAACGAATATCTCGTCCACACCAAACCCGAAGCCGTCGCCAACGTGCACCGGGGATTCCTCGAAGCAGGGGCCGATGTCATCGAAACAGACACCTTTGGCGGGGCTTCCATCGTTCTCGCCGAATATGATTTAGCAGACAAAGCATATTATCTCAACAAAACTGCCGCCGAACTCGCCAAGGGTATCGCCGCCGAATTTTCCACAGCAGAAAAACCGAGATTTGTCGCAGGATCGATCGGGCCAGGCACCAAATTGCCAACATTAGGACACATTGATTTCGACACACTCACCGCCGCTTTTGCCGAACAAGCAGAAGGACTTTATGACGGTGGCGTTGACTTATTTATTGTCGAAACTTGTCAAGATGTGCTGCAAATTAAATCAGCATTAAATGCCATTGAAGAAGTATTTAAGAAAAAAGGTGCGCGAATTCCGTTAATGGTATCAGTCACAATGGAAGCCACCGGCACAATGTTAGTCGGTTCCGACATCAGCGCCGCCCTAGCCATTTTGCAGCCGTACCCCATAGATATCTTAGGATTAAATTGTGCCACCGGGCCCGATCGCATGGCCGAACACGTCAAATACCTTTCCGAACATTCACCCTTCGTCGTTTCCTGCGTTCCCAACGCCGGTTTACCCGAAAACATCGGCGGCCACGCGCACTACAAACTCACGCCCATAGAATTAAAAATGGCCTTGATGCGCTTTGTCGAAGACTTAGGCGTGCAAGTCATCGGTGGCTGCTGCGGCACTCGCTACGATCACATTCGCGAACTATCAGAAATTGGCAAAACTCTTAAACCCAAAATTCGCGAAATTACTTGGGAACCTTCCGCCGCTTCAATTTACACCGCCCAACCCTACGAACAAGAGAATTCCTTCTTAATTGTCGGCGAAAGACTCAACGCCAGCGGTTCCAAAAAATGCCGCGATTTGCTAAACGCCGAAGACTGGGATGGTTTAGTAGCAATGGCTAGGGAACAAGTGCGAGAAGGCGCGCACATTCTCGATGTCAACGTGGATTATGTCGGCCGCGACGGCGTGCGAGACATGAAAGAATTAGTCTCCCGCGTTGTGACAAATGCAACTCTCCCTTTAATGCTGGATTCCACAGAATGGGAAAAGATGGAAGCAGGCTTAAAAGTTGCGGGCGGCAAATGTTTGCTGAATTCCACTAACTATGAAGACGGAGAACCGCGTTTTTATCAAGTTTTGGAGTTGGCGAAAAAATACGGCGCGGGCATAGTTATCGGGACGATTGATGAAGACGGAATGGCGAGAACCGCAGACAAAAAATTTGCGATTGCCCAACGCGCCTATAACGCCGCCGTCGCCTACGGAATTCCCCCCCAAGAAATCTTTTTTGACACCCTAGCATTGCCCATTTCCACCGGGATTGAAGAAGACAGAAAAAACGGCAAAGCCACCATCGAATCCATCCGCCGCATTCGCCAAGAATTACCAGGCTGTCACGTAATTTTAGGAGTTTCTAACATCTCCTTCGGCTTGAATCCGGCGGCGCGGCAAGTTTTGAATTCCATGTTTTTGCACGAAGCAATGCAAGCGGGGATGGACTCGGCAATTGTCAGCGCCAATAAGATTTTGCCCCTGGCGAAAATCGACCCCAAACACCAAGAAATCTGCCGTAAACTGATTTACGACGAACGGGAGTTTGACGGCGAAATTTGCGTTTATGACCCCTTGGGCGACCTGACAACGGTGTTTGCGGGCAAAACTACCAAGCGCGATCGTACAGAAGACGCAAGCCTCCCGGTAGAAGAACGCCTCAAGCAGCACATCATCGACGGCGAACGCATTGGGCTCGACATCCAACTCGCCAAAGCATTAGAAACCTATCCGCCCCTCCACATTATCAATACCTTCTTGCTAGACGGGATGAAAGTAGTCGGAGAATTGTTCGGTTCGGGACAAATGCAACTGCCATTTGTATTGCAGTCAGCAGAAACAATGAAAGCGGCAGTTGCCTATCTAGAACCGCACATGGAAAAGTCCGAATCCGGGGACAACGCCAAAGGCACATTCATCATCGCTACTGTCAAAGGCGACGTTCACGATATCGGCAAAAACTTGGTTGATATTATCCTATCAAACAACGGCTACCGAGTGATCAACTTGGGAATTAAACAGTCGGTTGATAATATCATCGAAGCCTACGAAAAGCACAAAGCCGACTGTATAGCCATGAGTGGCTTGCTGGTAAAATCCACCGCATTTATGAAAGAAAATCTGGAAGTGTTCAACCAGAAAGGAATCACGGTTCCGGTAATTTTGGGCGGCGCGGCTTTGACTCCCAAGTTTGTACATGAAGACTGCCAAAATACTTATAAAGGTAAAGTAATTTATGGCAAAGATGCGTTTTCTGACTTGCACTTTATGGACAAACTCATGCCAGCAAAATCTGCTGGAAAATGGGAAGATTTGCAAGGATTTTTAGATGAAATAGAGGATGATAATGGGGCGGTTAAAGAAGCTAAAGCGGCGCCAGAAATTTCTGTAGAAGAGGCTAAGAAAGCAGACACTCCTGTGGTGATAGATACTAGGCGATCCGAAGCAGTTGCTGCAGATATCGATCGCCCGACTCCTCCTTTCTGGGGAACGAAACTGTTGCAGGGAGAAGACATCCCATTTGAGGAGATTTTCTGGCACTTAGATTTGCAAGCTTTAGTTGCCGGTCAGTGGCAGTTCCGCAAGCCCAAAGACCAATCGCGGGAAGAATACGACGCTTTCTTAGCTGAGAAAGTTTATCCCATCTTGGAAGAGTGGAAACACAAAATTATCACCGAAAAGTTACTGCAGCCGCAAGCAATTTACGGGTATTTTCCCTGTCAAGCTGAAGGTAATTCTTTGCATTTGTACGATCCGGAAATTATGAATGGCGGGCAAACAATAATCAGTGGCGGGCAAACAATAATCAGTGGCGGGCAAACAATAATCAGTGGCGGGCAAACAATAATCAGTGGCGGGCAAGATGCCCACCCCACAAAAGAAAGTGGCACAGGCATCTTGCCTGTGGCTGCAACAGAAAGTGGCACAGGCAAGATGCCTGTGGCTGCAACAGAGAGTGGCACAGGCATCTTGCCTGTGGCTGCAACATTCACATTTCCCCGCCAAAAATCGGCGCGCCGGCTGTGCATTGCCGACTTCTTTGCGCCCAAAGAATCGGGTAAAATCGATGTATTTCCGATGCAAGTAGCGACAGTGGGAGAAATTGCTACAGAGTACGCGCAAAAGCTATTTGCTAACAATCAATATACCGACTATCTCTACTTTCACGGATTAGCGGTACAGACAGCGGAAGCAATAGCAGAATGGACTCACGCGCGAATTCGGCGGGAATTGGGATTTGGTAGCGAGGAACCGGACAACATTCGCGATATGCTGGCGCAAAGATATCGCGGTTCGCGGTACAGTTTCGGCTATCCTGCTTGTCCGAATATGGCGGATCAGTATAAGCAACTGGAATTGTTAAAGTGCGATCGTATCAACCTGTACATGGATGAAAGCGAACAACTTTATCCCGAACAATCAACAACCGCAATTATCACCTATCACCCAGCAGCCAAATACTTCAGCGCTTAATTTATAGGGTGCGCTAGCAGCACCTTTCTCTCGTTTTCCTCGTTTTTATACTCGTTCCCCGGTACAACCTGGGAACGAGAAACCAAATTAAAATAACAAAAAAGCACCTTAAAAAAAGTGCTTTCCTGAATATGAACTTTCCGTGTCTGACGAAACATTTACGAGTAATTCCGGGGAGTGCGTGCACCTGCAGATGCTCCTACCATCGAAGCAACTAAACCCAATAGCGAGCCGAACAAAAATGACCAACCAGCTTTCGCAGCATTACCAGCGATATTGCGAGTATCCTGAGCAGTTACGTTAGGCGCTTGGTTCGGCAAATCGACGCCGCTTTGCTGCGCTTGATTAATTGCTTCTCCCGCATTCGCAGCTATGACGCCAAAAGTGCCGGCCACGCCATTTGCTAACAGCCAAGAGCCGATTGTTAAGGTGGTTGCCCACAAAATTGCTCCGTTCAAAAGCGCTGTGTTGCGGTTCATCGGGCCGCAAGCACGAGCAGTTACCCAACCGCCAACGGCCAAGCTAATTAACAAACTGATAATTGACCAAATTCCGACGCCGGTACCCACGTCTCCTGAAATAGTGCGCGGAGCTCCTGAACCAGCAATGCTGCTCAAGCCGATCGCAGCGCCCAATGCACTTAACACCAGTTGTGTGGCGATCGCAATTACCAAACCCGAAAAAATCGGGCCCCAACGTACTCGATCGTGGTATTCCATCACTGAATTTACCACCACGGGTTCGGTACCAACGTTATCTACAGGTCTATTTACGTATGACATAGGTTTTTCTTTCCTCTTAGAGTTGCTTTAATTTTTAACAATCTTTCACTTAAGCATTGATTGTGGCTGAGATTGATAAAAACTATATCTGCCTGGGGAAATAACCAGTATCTATGTCTGAAGAAAGAAACGAAAAAGTCATCCGCCCCCAGCCACCCGCTATTAGCGAATGACTGATGACTGATGACTCATGAGTGATAACTATTTTATCCCGTTGGAAAAGTTCCCGGATGTATACAGGAAATGCGGACGTATACAGAAAATACAGCTTAACGCAATCTTACAGCCGTTCCAACGGCAGTAATCAGCAGCAAAGCCCCGCTGGAGTCTACATTAATCGTGCCGGTGTCAACTTCCACCCCGATTACGGCATTGGCGCCGAGGCGCTGGGCCCGTTTTTCCAGTTCCGCGAGGGCATCTCGCTGTCCTTTGAGAAACACTTCCTCGTAACTGCCGGTGCGCCCGCCGATGATGTCGCGAATGCCCGCGAAGAAGTCTCGCAGGGCATTGGTGCCGTAGACAACCTCAGCAGTTACAATTCCCAGGTAAGATTGAATTTCTGCTCCTTGGATGATATCAGTTGTTGTTACAATCATCAGTTGGCCTCAATCGCGAAAATTTTGAGTGGGTCTTGTTCTGTAGATTTACTACATCTCGCCACTCAAACATTCCTGGTAAATCATCAGTTGTCAGCTTGTCAAGCTGACAGCAACTCGCTCTTCCATTCCACATACTCTTTGAAACACATGGCCGTGCACAAACAAAGTCTCTTGGTATTCACTACGTTGCTAATAGCAGGATTCGCTGTCACAGCGCCGCAAATAGCGCTCTCAGCAGAAACAGTCGTTCAAGTCAACCCTCAAAATGATTCAAATTTAGATGCTCTGCTGCGACAAGGGCGCGAGTTTGTAGATGTAGGAGACTACAGTAGCGCGATCGCCATTTATCAGGAAGCTGCGCGTTTAGATACGGAAAACCCGCGCATTTTTTCTGGTATTGGCTATTTAGAAGCGCGTCAAGGCAACTATGAAGCCTCAGTAGAATTTTACCAACAAGCGATCGGTCTGGAACCGAACAATGCGGACTTCCAATACGCATTAGGATATGCTATGGCGAATTTACAAAACTACCCCGCAGCCGCCACAGCTTATCGCCGCGCCGCTGCGCTCGATCGCAAAAATGTCAATGCCCGCATCGGTCTGGGAGTGGTACTCTTTCAGCAAAAAGATTACAGCGGTTCTTTTAAAGCATACCAAGAGGCGATCGCCCTCGATCCAAAAAGTTGGCAAGCTTATTCTTCAATGGGTTTAGTATTGATCCAGCAGGGAAGTTTTGCCAGTGCTGTCACCGTGCTCCAACAAGCAGCCGAACTCGCTCCCAAACAAGCAGGTGTCCAGTTAAAATTAGGCACTGCTTTGCTGCGGGCAGGCTATACTTCCGAAGGGCTAGCAGCTTTTGAAGAAGCTGCAAAATTGGAGCCCCGGAATCCAGAAGTGCAGCTAGAAATTGGCGAACTTCTCCAGGATCAAAACGACTTCGACGGAGCGCTTATAGCTTATCAGCGGGCTATTGCGGTACGACCGAATTTAGTGGAAGCACACGCAGGAATCGGGGAAATTCAACTGAAAAAACAAGATTTTTTAGGAGCAATTACCACTTTTAGGCGAGTGATTGGACTCGATCCAAACCGGGCAGAAGCTTATTACAATATGGGTACGGCACTCAAAGCGCGCGCTCGCAAATCCGAAGCAATTGAAGCTTTTAAACAAGCCCTCGACACTTACCGCCAGCAAGGCAACAATGATGGTGTACAAAAAGCTGAGGCTGCGCTCCAGCAACTAAAGTAATATGTCTCAATGTACTAATAGGTAATTGGCTAGCAGTTTTGAGTGTGGAGTAAGTATTTTTCCTAGGGCTTAACTCCTTCCACTCCCCGTCTTGCAAGGAAAAAAGCAATCTCAAAACTGTTTCTCTTCCCTATTCCCAATGCCCCCTTTCCTCTTCCTTCTTCCTTCTTACTTCCTTTGCGTAAATTGTTTAATTTAACGCAGATAAATTTGCCTAAATATAGTACAATATTGGCGCAATTGGAGAAGGGTGAGTGCTCGGTAAGTTTAAGCAGAAATCAGGGCGATCGCACAACAGGATTTTGTCAAAGCTCCCTCTTTTGTAATATGCTAAAAGGGCTTACTGACAATGAATCTATTTCTATTGGTAGAGACAGCCAACTTGTTAACATTTGTAAAATAAGCAAAATATCCTCTCCCTAGAACTTCATCTATGCAAACGTATGATGTCATTATCATAGGCGCAGGTCACAACGGACTCGTCTGTGCATCTTATCTGCTGAAAGCTGGATATACCGTCCTGTTGTTAGAAAAACGTTCGGTTCCCGGGGGCGCAGCAACTACTGAAGCGGCCATTCCCGAATTACCGGATTTTAAATTCAATATGTGCGCGATCGACCACGAGTTTATCCATTTAGGGCCAGTTGTAGAAGAATTAGAACTGGAAAAATACGGTTTAGAATATCTTTTCTGCGATCCAGTGGCTTTTTGTCCGCATCCCGACGGTAAATATTTCTTAGCGCACAAATCCGTTGAAAAAACTTGTGCTGAAATTGCCCGCTACAACGAGCGCGACGCTAAAAAATATGCCGAATATACAGACTTTTGGCAGCGGGCTTTAGGGGCAATGGTTCCGATGTTTAATGCGCCACCAAAATCGATCGTAGATATTCTGGGAAACTACGATATTTCAAAAATCAAAGATTTATTGTCAGTCATCGGTTCACCCGACAAAACGCTGGACTTTGTTCGCACGATGCTCACCAGCGCTGAAGACCTTCTCAACGAGTGGTTTGACGAGGAATTTATCAAAGCACCCCTAGCAAGATTCGCCGCAGAACTAGGCGCGCCTCCTTCGCAAAAAACCCTTGCTGTAGGCGCAATTATGCTGGCAATGAGACACAATCCCGGCATGGCAAGACCGCGCGGTGGGACGGGTGCATTAGTGCAAGCGCTGCTCAATTTAGTGAAAAGTTATTCCGGTGTGGTACTTACCGACCAGCACGTCGAGAAAATATTAGTTGATGATGGTCGCGCTGTGGGAGTTCGAGTTGCCAACGGCACGGAATACCGTGCGACAAAAGGTGTCATTTCTAATATTGATGCTAAGCGCTTGTTTCTGCACTTAATGGACTCCAGCGATGTTGACAGTGCCGACCCGGATTTGCGGGAAAGATTGGAGCGCAAAATTGTTAACAACAACGAGACTATTCTCAAAATAGACTTAGCTCTCAATGAAATGCCCAAGTTCGATCGCTGGAATCATCGGGACGAATATTTAATTGGTTCGGTTTTAATTGCAGACTCGGTAAAACACGTTGAAATTGCTCACAGCGAGCCTTCAATCGGCAGAATTCCCGACTCTGATCCATCGATGTATGTAGTGTTTCCGACGGTACTAGACCCGTCAATGGCTCCCCCCGGACATCATACGGCTTGGATTGAATTTTTTGCTCCTTACCAGATCGAAAATGCTGAAGGAACCGGCCAGCACGGTACGGGTTGGACGGATGAGCTCAAAAACAAAGTTGCCGATCGCTGCATCGATAAATTAGCAGAATACGCGCCAAATATCAAAAATTCAATTATAGGGCGCCACGTGGAAAGTCCGGCGGAATTGGGAGAGCGTTTGGGGGCTTTGAAAGGGAATTATTATCACGTTGATATGACGCTAGATCAGATGATATTTTTCCGTCCTTTGCCGGAGTTGGCGAATTACAAAACGCCGATCGACGGTTTGTTCCTCACGGGGGCGGGAACGCATCCGGGTGGCTCAATTTCGGGGATGCCGGGACGCAATACCGCTCGCGTTTTCATGCACTCGCAGCAGCCTTTCGCGCAGACTTTAGCAGATGCGGCTAATACTCTGAAAGCGAAGGGGAAGTCGGTATTTCGGAGTAATGAGAAGTAAGATTTTTAGCAACCGCAGATGAGGGCAGATAGACGCAGATGAATCACATCTGCGTTTGTTTGTTTGTATTGATTTATCTGTTGGCAAGTGCGATAATTTTTTCTGGTTGATTCCCTGTGAAGGGAAAACGATTTGCGAGCGCTATTAATACCATTTAGTCCTGGACGCATAAATACCAAAGAAACCGGGTTTTTACCAGTTTTAAAGGTCTGGATACAGTATTTTCGCAAAAACCCGGTTTCTGACCACCCCTGCGTCCAGGACTACCCTTTTTAAATCTGGTGCATCTTTCGCGAGCGCTGGCGGTGGTTCACGTTCCCTCTAATCTGTTAAAATATTTTTGCATCCGAGAGCATATTCCATTGATAAAATTCTCAATTCTCAATATTAGAAGAACAAGTTAACGCGGAAGGCATTTTTAAACTTAGTGTCGCAGCCAAACCTCTAATGAAAGCAGAACAGGCAAGTCCCTGGTAGAAGTCGCTCCCCATCGGCATATCAGGGCGATAGCCACCGATCCCCACCATCTCGCATTCTCCTCAATTCATACTTTATGCGGATGAAAACGCCGGCCCCAAGTTGAGAGACTGAGAAGTGGCGTTACCCTTTTTTTAGCGATGGCAAACCGAGTTTTGATTGTCGGCGGCCGAGGACGAATTGGCAGCAGTGTTGCCCAAGACCTTGTTACCCATACCGACGCAGAAATTACCGTTACCGGACGCAACTCTGAAGCCTCTATTGGGCCGGGATTGCCGCCGGATCGGGTGCAGTACCAAACTTTTGATTTAGCGGACAGTGCAGCCCTGCAAAAAGCTGTTTCAGAGTCTAATCTTGTGGTTCACTGTGCGGGGCCTTTTCACTACCGAGACGCTAGTGTACTGAAAACTTGCATAGAAGCAGGTGTTAATTATACTGATGTCAGCGACAGCCGCAGTTTTACTCGCAGAGCTTTAGACTTGCGCGAAACAGCTAAAAATGCTGGAATTACTGCTATTATTAACACGGGGATTTTTCCCGGTGTGTCTAATAGCATGGTGCGGCGAGATGTGGAGCAATTAGATGAAGCAGAAAACATCCATTTGAGTTATGTTGTCGGAGGTTCTGGCGGTGCTGGCGTTACCGTCATGAGAACCACTTTTTTAGGTTTGCAAACTCCTTTTGACGTTTGGGCCGATCGCAAGTGGCAGCAAGTAAAACCCTACAGCGATCGCGAAACAATTGAATTTCCCGCACCCTACGGCAACACAGGCGTTTACTGGTTCGATATGCCGGAAGCAATCACTTTGCCCGAAACTTTCCCCGTCAAATCAGTTGTGACTAAATTCGGTACGTCTCCCGACCTTTACAATCACCTTACCTGGTTTGTTGCCAAGTATTGGCCCGCTAGCTGGCTCAAAAATAACTCTGTGATTGAATTTCTCTCCTACGTCAGTTATGGGATGACCAGTGTTAGTAATAGTTTTAGTGGGGTTGGTGTGGCCGTGCGATCGCAAGTGACCGGTCTCAAAAACGGTCAACCCGCTAAAGTTTGCTCGACAGCGATACACCCTAGTGCAGCAGTCGCTACGGGCCTCGGTACTGGCAGCATAGCTCAATTAATGTTAGAAGGAAAACTGGAAAAACCGGGCGTTTGGTCGGTCGAACAAGCTCTTTCTACTGAGCTATTTGAACGAGCTATGCAGAACAGAAAACTAGACATAGAGCAGGTTGTTTTGTAGTTAGTTAGGTTATTTATAGCAATTTAAAATCTTGGAAAATAGGATTTTTGCCAGAACTGCGAAGACGCGAAAGACGCGCCTAAAAAGAAGAGTCAGGGGCTTCTTAATTGATGGGAAAACCCCTAGATAGGGTTCCTCGCAGGAATTGCGATCGCCCCTGATAGGAGATGAGTTCCGCTTGTATAACTAATCTATCTTTTGGTAGAAGTAATAATAACAAGCAGGCGCTTAAGATATGGGATGTCACGGGAAACATCCCTTTTGGCTCGCTCTAGATGCGGTAGCTGCGACACAGATTGCGATTGAACCAAGGTTGTCAATGTGCGATCGCAGTGAAGGGGCGACAAACACCATAATTTTTGCGGAAAAATACGAGGAGAAGTTGATATGAAGCGGGTTTTAAAAGCTCTAGGACAAACATTGAGCCAAAGCATTTTGCTGGTATGTACCCTGGCGTTCATTGGTCTGCTAAGTCTAGCGATCGTACCCAGTCAGGCTGCTTACGCAGGTCAAGACAGAACTCAGGCGCAGCCAGAAGCTAAAATTACTGACCCCGCAGAAAGTTTCGAGGATCTCAATCCCCAAGCAGCTTACGAAGAAATAGTCAAAACCTCTCAAAATCCTGCAACGGTCGAGAAAGCTTACGACGAAAGCTTAAAGGAGTACAAGGGAGAACACCCGCAAGAAGGCATAGTTCAAAAAGCTGAAGAGTTGATCGAAAAGGTAACTGGCAACTAATAAATCAAGAGATTTATATCTAACTCAAGTTGCTGGTAAATAAACAGCTTCAGTGAATAAACAAGGGAGCCGAGTTTAGAACTCACTTGAACATCACGATCTAGGGTGCGCCGAGGCGCACCTTATCCCTTGAGAGTAGCGTGTAAAACTCGTTTTTGAGTCGAGAAGTATTTGATCGTTTCCTTCCTTTTGAAGCTAGCAGCTTCATCCTTAAGGCAGATGAATAGATATGAATTTAAAAGGTAAATTTAATCATAGTTACAGTTAGATAAAAGGAAAAAATATCATGAGCGATGACAAAAAAACGGTACATGAACCTGATGCTAACCTAGATCCGCTTTCGGGGGAAACCGGGGCTCATCCAGTCGCAACGGGTATTGGTGCGGCGAGTGCCGGTGCTGCGGGTGCTGCGATCGGCGGTGCCATCGGCGGGCCTGTAGGAGCAGTTGTCGGCGCTGTTGTGGGTGCCTTTGGCGGCGGTTTGGCGGGCAAAGGTGTGGGCGAGGCGATCGACCCCACGGTAGAAGATGCTTACTGGCAAAGCAACTACAGTTCCCGTCCTTACGTGGACACGAGCGCGACTTACGAAGACTATCAGCCTGCATACCGCACGGGTTATGAGGGATACACCCGCTATGGCGCTACTGGTAAGAAATACGACGAGATCGAACCGGATTTGCAGCGCGACTACGAAACAAATCGCGGTAAGTCTAATGTGACTTGGGAAAAAGCTAAGCACGCCACGCGCGACGCTTGGGATCGGGTGGAACGGGCTGTTCCTGGCGATATTGACAAAGACGGCCGCTAAGGGCTTACGCCAAGTATTTCTCAGTCTTGGAGACACACAAACTCAAGCATTCCGGTGATTTTTAGCCGGGTACCGGAATCGAGGGAAGTGTTTGATAAAAAAACCCGGCTGCGTTTTGGACTGTTGTTGATAGGTAACACAGTTTTTAACGCGAGTTTAGCGAAGTTTTTGGGGATTTTCAGCCCCTCTCTACATCGGAGAGGGTATTTTTATGCTCCCTTAAAATTGCATTTTTCAGGACGATTTTTCTTTCACAGGGCTGTTCGCTGTGAGAACTCGCTATAGACGTAGAGCCTTTGCTGTGCGTGAGTTTAGCACTCCTAAAAAATGCTTTTTACAAAATCGGGATGCTTCCGTTTGAGATTAACATTTTTTTTTGACTATTAGCCTTAAAATTAAACTTATTCAGGACTGAGGCATCGATTGCATATTTCTGTCATTGTTCGCGATGCGCTTTCTTCAATCGCAGCCGGATCGTAAAGCGTCGGTGGCTTCAATTCCGATAATTGTTAACCTAAATCCTCTCATTCAAAATTGGTATTACTTGTGGATGAAATGTTGGAAAGAGCTTGGACACTCAAGCAAAATTTAATTGACTTTGTGCTGGATGCTGAGGGAGAGTTGGCGGTAGCTTTGGAAGCTTATGCAGCAGCTCGATCGACCGGCGAGCGCTACGATATTGCTCAGCAAAATCAAGTGATTGACAGTTTTACTATCGAAGGTAAAGTCGGAGAGAAAACGCCGATCGACTTATTTGTCGAAAGTCAGCCGGATTTAACCGAGAGCGATCGTAGCTTGCTCGAAAGTTGGGAGCACAGAAGCTTCACTGGCTTATTTGAAATCACTCAACTTTCCCCCGACAGGTTTGAACTGATGAACTGGCTGACGGCTAAGCACTACGTTGTCAAGCCCAACAGTCCTAATTTTCTTGCAGAAATGTCTCGCTTTAAGTTAGGAGAAATCTTGCTGGCTCGGATTTCTCCCCTTACCGATGACTGGTGGATACTTTCGAGCTCTCCCATCCCGAAGGGGAAATTGGGTAAGCCGAAGTTGGCGGTGGCGATCGGTAATTTCAAGCAAAATCACAAAAATAACCTATACAGCGATGCCCCGGAATTGTTAGAGCAAGCTTGGCAGTCAGTAGAAAAGTACCATGAAGATTTTACCGAATTTTTTGGCAGTGAGGAATTGACGCTATCGGGATATCACCTGAATAAACAGTTGGCTGAATTTCAGGAATTTATCACTAAAAAACGCCTAGCTGATATGGGCGTTGATGGAAGTAAATCTCTGGCGGATATCGTTGAAGATGCCGGAGTCGATCGAGAAGAAGTCAAAGCAGCAGCCATCGCCGCTGCAGGTGCTGATGCTAAAGCAGTTGAGGTAATGCTCGACAGCAATGCTAGTGCAAAAATGGTAATGCCGAAAGTCGAATTGCCCGATCGCTTCAAGAAAGCCGAACAGGTGAGTGCACTTTCTCATCCTCGCTGGGGACAAACCTTTTTGTCTACTTACGCTCAATTTACTGCACTGCTAGCAGCCGAAGACTTTTCAACCGTTCCCGGTTACGAAAAGCTGGTGCGTAACTATCTCG
The DNA here is from genome assembly GCF_036700325.1 of Microcoleus sp. Z1_B2. NCBI lineage: Bacteria > Bacillati > Cyanobacteriota > Cyanophyceae > Oscillatoriales > Microcoleaceae > Microcoleus > Microcoleus sp. Z1_B2. The sequence goes on along the minus strand of NZ_JAUBOQ010000035.1, from coordinate 16,195 downwards.
AAGATCCTGCAATTAATGTCTGGATTTGGCAACGGTTAGCTAAAGTTAATCCAGCGAAATTAGAACAAATTTTGCAAACTGTATTGCAGCGGACTAATTTTCAGATCGATCGCGATTTAGATGCCCTGCTGCAAGAGTTTAAAAAACCCTTAGAACCCGAACTCCCGGAAATTGCCAGCGTTCCCCTGCACCTGCACAACTTATTTCAGGAAGCTTTAGGCGAAGTTAATAAGTCAAAATCCAAGCCACAGGAGAAAAAGAAAAGCTCTAAGGGCTTTAAATCCTGATTTTAGGAACAGGCCGAAAAGCCTGTTCCTAATCTGCCTACTGGCATCACAATCTCTGCACTTCACCGTAAAATTACTTACTCTATCCCATCTAAAATTTCAACTCTAAAATCGATTGACCGAAGTTGAAAAACCCGGAATATTAGTGCGATCGTCCCGCTCGCGAGTTGCAGTGCGAGCGCCCCCGCTCGCGCTGCAACTCGAAAAATTATGATTCCGATGAAGCGCGGAAACGATATCAGTCCTGTTTAATTCAAACTTTAAAAATCACAACTATTTTCAGTAATATAACTGAACTCAATATTTTTTTGTTCGCTCAAACTTGGTGGAATTATCCATCTGTGTCAGCGCCGAGGGATTGGCATCGAAATTAAAACTCTACCGCTAAACTTCAAGATTTATTTCTTTTGACACTTGACTCAAACAAGGTGTTATGATGGGAAATATAAAAAAATAGTCTTCATAAGTTTGAGCGCTGACTACAATGATGCAAAATCTATTGAAACACGTGCGGGAATTGCAGGGACATATTGAGCAACTACCTGTAGATAAACAGGCGATTTTAACAAGCACTTTCGAGCATTTGTCCGCATCTTTACAAGAATTGGCTGCAGAGTTTCAGTCGCTTTTGTTGTCTAAACAATCCCAAGTCAAGTTAGAAAGAATTAACAGCAATTTAGAGATTAAAGTTGCCCAGCAAGCTGCTACTATCAGACATTTAGAGCAGCAGTTAGAGCAAAGCCAGATGCTGTACAAAAGGGTGACTCAGGCACTGACAAAAGGGGAATCCCGACTGCAAAGTCTCCTGCGAAATTCTTCCGATTTGATGACAATTCTCGAAGCAGACGGACGCATCCGAGACCAAAATTCGATCGCAGCAGAGCGGATGTTAGGCTACAATCTCGAACAAAGAATTGGCGAATTCCAAGACGATTTGATCCACCCAGACGATCTACCTGTTTGGCAAGCATATTTGGCAAAATTACTCAAACAGCCAGGGATTGCACCGCCTGTAGAATATCGGAAACGGCACGCTAACGGTTCTTGGGTGTATTTAGAAGTCATTGGTAACAATTTACTCCACGATTCCAGCATCAACGGCATAGTCATCAATTCCCGCGATATCACAGAGCGCAAGTTCTCAGAAGCAGCTTTGGAAAAATCGCAAAAGCAAATCGTTAATATCTTAGAAAAAATCACAGACGGCTTTTATGTGCTCAACCGCCAGTGGCAGTTTACCTACCTCAACGCGAAAGCAGAGCAGTGCTGGCAAAGAGGGCGTCAAGAACTTATAGGTAAAAATATTTGGGATGAGTTTCCTGATACAGCCGACACGATTTTTTTCAAGCAGTTTTACAGAGCGGTATCTGAGAACGTTAATGTTAAATTTGAAGGATATTACCCGCAGCTAAATATTTGGTTTGAAGTCGAGGCTTATCCCTCGGAAGAAGGTTTGTCGGTGTTTTTTCAAAATATAACCGATCGCAAAAATGCAGAAAACGCACTGCGAGCATCAGAATCGCGCTACCGTATTCTCTCGCAAATGACTTCAGATTTTGCCTATTCTTTTAAAGTATTGCCTGACAATACCTGGGCCTGCGAATGGATGACTGAAGCTTTTACTAAAATTACGGGTTATACTCCCAAAGAAATCGCAACTTCCGGCGGTTTACAATTCGACTGCATTCATCCCGACGACCTAGAAATGCTGCTGGAACAAATGCAGCTTCGTTCATCTAGCCGCAAGGAAGTAAGCGAGTATCGAATTGTCACCAAATCCGGTGAAATCCGGTGGCTGTGGGATTGTCGGCAAGTTGTGTGGGATGAAGTCGAGAACCGCGCTGTCGGCATTTATGGTGCTTGTCAGGACATCACACAACACAAGCTGGTAGAGGCTAAATTGTGCGAAACCAATCAAGTTTTACAAGGCTTAATTAAAGCTTTGCCGCTGGCAGTTGTCGGGGTTGATAGTAATGCTTTGGTGACGGTGTGGAATTCTGCGGCGGAGCGAGTTTTTGGCTGGAAGGAGTCTGAGGTTGTGGGGGAGCTTTTGCCGATCGTCCCTAGCGATGAAAACGTAAATTTTTATGCGATGTTTCAGTCAGAATTGGCAGGGGAAGCGCAAGTTGCTAGGGAATGTCGGCGGCGGCGGAAAGACGGTTCATCAATTGATGTCTGTATTTGGACTGCACCGATGCGAGATTCTGAGGGCTTGACTTCTGGCACTATCAAGATAGTTTCTCAGATTTCAGAAGCAAACGGAATGGAGGAAAATATGGGCTGGTTGCAATCCCGCAGAGATCGACTAGAACCATTTTGGGCGCGTTATGTCAAGCTTCCTGCGGGAATTAAAAATTTACAAACAACCTGAAACCAAAGTCTTGTGGGGTGGGCACTCTTAGCCCGCCCCAAAAATACAATTTAGATGCGGGACACCTTAGCTTCACGTTTTTTAATCTTCGACTTGCCGAACAGCCATGCGTTGCAGTGGCAGACTGAGTATGCTGGAAACTGTCAACAAGTAAGATAGAACCGTGGTCAGCTTCAGACTTGCCAACAACCAGTTGTCCTCCGGCAGAGGCATCTTTAGGGCAAAGACAGACATGGAGTAGACTATTGAGTAAACAAAACTCATCTTAATTAGGATTTCTTCGCTTAAAGTGCGATCGTCCCTTGGCTGCGATTTGCGATCGCTCAGCAAAATTAGACCCGCAATAGAAGCCACACAAGAAACCATAACGAGATAGTCATGCCAGTTAAGCTCAACCATTTTCAAACTTCCTTGATATCCTAATTTTTAGAATCTGACATCAGTCTAAAGGATAAGTTTTCCCAGTCAAAACAATAGTTACAAATTGACACAGCGGTAGTTACAAATCTCAATGAAAAATAATCGCGATCGGCAGCCACAGACTCGTTTAGTCAGCCGCCAAGGACAATTCCCCTTAAATATTGTCAAGTTGGGAGTACCTCGCCTGCATTTTGCCGACCTCTACCACAGGCTGCTAACTCTTTCTTGGCCTCGATTTTTCATCCTGATTTGTCTCTCCTATACAGTCGCGAATTCTTTATTTGCCTTAGCTTACTTGGCGGGAGGAGATTGCATTGCTAACGCGCGGCCGGGTTCTTTCCCAGATGCCTTTTATTTCAGCATCCAAACAATGGCGACGATCGGCTACGGCGCCATGTATCCGCGCACGGATTACGCTAATACTATAGTTGCGATCCAAGCGCTTTTTGGTTTGTGGGGAGTAGCAATGGTGACGGGACTGGCTTTTTCGAGATTTTCTCGACCAACAGCCAGAGTTATCTTCAGCCGCGTAGCTGTAATCGCTCCTTTCAACGGCGTTCCGACTCTGATGTACCGCACTGCAAATCAGCGTTTTAACCAGATTTTAGAAGCGCAGCAGCGAGCTACTTTGATCCGTGACGAGGTAACAGCGGAAGGAGAATTTATGCGGCGTTTTTACGATTTGCAATTGGTGCGAAGTCACTCTCCGATTTTTGCATTAACTTGGACGGTTATGCACGCAATTGATGAGAACAGTCCTTTGTACCAACTTACTGCAAAAGACTTGATGGAACAGCAAGCAGAAATTGTAATTACGTTAACAGGAATTGACGAAACTGTTTCGCAAACTATTCATGCGCGACATTCTTTTGTGGCATCTGAAATTATGTGTAATATGCGGTTTGTAGATATTCTTTTGCAATCGGCGACGGGAGGGCGGGTGGTTGATTATACTCGGTTTCACGATGTGAAGCCTGTTGAATGAAAGTTTTGATTTAGCCACCAGTGCTAGAATACCTGTATGGCCAAAAAAAGTTAATATTTATGAACTCAATAACTGCAAATACGACACTGAAAGAATTGCAAGCGCAACTCTTAGCTTTAACTCCCGAAGAGAAGGCTCAAGCTATAGAATTACTAGCCCAAAGTTTAAGAAAATTTTGGTCTGGAATTCAAAAGACTCCCGGCGTGTGCGGCGGCGATGCTTGCATCAGACAAACGCGAATTCCTGTTTGGGTACTGGTGAATGCTCGCGGTTTAGGTATTTCTGAGGCTGAACTCCTAGAAGACTATCCGACTCTGCGTGCCGCTGATTTGGCGAATGCTTGGGCTTATGCTGAGGCATATTCTGATGAGATTGAAACAGCAATTCAAGAACAGGAAGAGGCATAAACAGTGGCAGATATTTATAGCGCGATCGCACAAAGCATTAAAAATGAAATATTTTACCATTTTAAATCAGCCTTTTATGAACGGGCAAGATGCCCGTTCCACAAGAAATTCATTCTTTGTGGAACGGGCATCTTGCCCGTTCTTGAAAATGGTACAACATCTCAGTTAACATAAACAAAATACTCCTCGTACTATGCGAATAATTCATACTGCTGACTGGCATTTAGGGCGACGTTTTCGAGGGATCGATCGCACTTTTGAAATTGCGATCGCCCTCGAACAGATTTTGAAGCAAGCAAAAGCATTGGATGTCGATGCTGTGCTCGTTGCGGGCGACATTTTCGACGTGCCCAACCCTCCCGCTTACGCCGAACGCATTGCTTATAACTTTTTCTGCGAACTCCAAGCGGCAGGAATTCCCGCAATTGCGATCGCCGGTAATCACGATTCGGCATCCCGCATCGACAGCATCGCGCAATTGCTTTCCCTCGCCGGTGTTCGCGCTTTAGGCAAACCCAGGCTTTCCGCCGACGGCGGCACGATTACTCTCAATACAAAAAGCGGTAAACTTTGTGTGGGCGCGATGCCTTTTGCTTCCGAACAAAGACTGTTAGATGCTAATTCTCTCTGGCAGTCTGGCGATGCCGATCGCCGAAAAGATTACCGCGAAATTGTAGCATATTTACTCGAAGATTTAACCAGAGAGTTTAGAGACAATACTGTCAATATTCTCATGGGACATATGAGCATTGACGGCGCTCGATTGGCAAAATCCGAAGTCGCTTATTACACGCGAGAAAAATACCTCCTATCATCGCAAACTCTGCCCCCGGAAGCTCAATATGTTGCCCTCGGACACATCCACATTCACCAGCGAATTTCTGAGACTTCTCCCGCTTATTATTCCGGTTCTTTGATTCAGTTAGATTTTGGAGAAGCGGAACAGGAAAAAGGATTTTGCTTGATAGAAGTTGAGCCGGGAAGTCAGGCAAAGGTGGAATTTAAGCCTGTGGCTTGCCACAAGCCGTTAAAAGTGCTTAAATGTCATAACGACAATCTCGATGAAACTTTACAAGCTCATCAGTACCATCCGGGTTTCTTGAAAGTAATTGTCGAACTGGACAGTCCGCAAATCGGACTTGCCGATCGAGTGCGCCAAATCTGTTCTCAAGCGCTGTTAATTGAACCGCGCTATCGGGATGCAGCGCTAGAAGCAACAGAAATAACTAATATCGATCCCAATAATTTCGATCCGGCAGCAGAGTTTTGCAACTATTATCAAAACCGCTTGGGAACGACACCAAAACCGGCAGTATTGGAGGAATTTAAAAATTTGTACAAGAAGTTTAAGGAAACAGTTAATAATTAAATGGGTAAAAAGATACAATCCCAAATCAAAAATCCCAAATTAACTTCCCGACTCCGTTTGGAAATATCCAGAGGCTCTGCCTCGCGCTTTAATAGAAAAATTGGAGGCAGAGCCTCCGAATCTGTGTTAGGATCGCGAATTAAATAACTTATAATTTTAATTGTTATTGTGGGATGGGCGTCCCGCCCGTCCTTAAAGAACGGGCGGGACGCCCATCCCACAAACTTGTGGAAGTTATTTAATTCTCATTCCTTACCAGGCTCTGCCTGGTAAAGAGTAATAGAAATCCACCATCTAAAATCTAAAATCAGTATGCGTCCACTCGAACTTATTCTCGAAGGATTTACCAGCTTCCACCGCGAACAGCGTTTAGATTTTTCTCAACTCGATTTGTTTGCCATTACTGGTGCTACAGGTGCGGGCAAATCTTCACTGCTAGATGCCATGACTTACGCTCTTTTTGGCACTACTACTCGCAGCGGCAAACAAGTAAGTGATTTGGCGAGCCAAGGTAGCGAAAATTTAAAAGTGCAGTTGCGTTTTGCTGTGGGTTCGGCACAGTACCGGGTGACGAGACGGTGGCGTTTCCGTCCGAAATCTCCCGAAAATAAGGTGATTTTGGACAACTGGCAAAATGGCCAATGGGAAACTTTGGGGACGAGTATCGTTGCTGTTCAAAATACCATTGAACAGATTTTAGGAATGGATTTTGATACTTTTACGCGCGCAATTGTTCTGCCTCAAGGCAAGTTTGATGAGTTTATTAAAGGGGATACTTCAAAACGCCGGGAAATTTTGCGGCAGCTAGCAGGATTTGAGATTTTTGAGCAGATGCGGAAGGAAACAAATGAACTCGCAAAGTTGCTGAAACAGGAACGGGAAATGGTGGAAAGGCAGCTAGCTGAGCTGAGTGCGCCGACGGCTGATGAGGTGGATCAAAGACGATCGCAACTTTTGATTTTAGAGCAACAGTTGCCTGAGTTCGATCGCGCTGTTATGAAAGCTCAGAAGGCTCTAGATGAAGAGGAACAGCTATTTTCGCAAATCGCTCGCTGGCAAGAGTTACAACAACAACTGGCTAAATTAAATGCTAATTCTGCTGAGGTTGCAATTTTAGCACAGCGTTTAGAAAGAGCGCAAGCTGCCAATCATTTACAGGGAGATTGGGCTTTAGTGCGATCGGCTCGCCGTCAGTATGAAACTGCCGAAAGTGCCTCCGTGGCCGCGCGAAAGCAGTTAATTAAAGCTCGCTCTGAGCTGGCAGTAGAGCAGCAGCAACTTGACGCGGCCAAAGCCAAAGAAGAGGTGCTAGCGCCACAAATTAAGGCTCGCGAAGATGCTCTAGCTGCTGCTAAAGTATATGAAGAACAGCGCGCTCAATTAGAAAAAGAAGTTGCGCTTGCCCAAAAAATTCAACAGGAAAAACTGCGCTTTTTTATGGCAGCAGATAAAGACCTGCAAGCTGCTAACACTAAAATTCAAGGCGCTGGTTTTCGAGTTACTCAAGCAGCGGCACAACTCGAACAGTATGCGCCGGGAGGAAAGCGTTTAGAGCAATTGCAGCAAATTTCACCCTTATTGATGGAATTGCAGCTAATTACCAAGCAGCAAAAGACTCAGCAAGAACAGTTGGATAAATCTCTGGCAGATCGGGAAAAAGCTCAACAAAATTATGTGAAGGCTACCACTAATTTAGAAGCCATTGAACTCAGGCTAAAAGAGTGCGATCGCGAGTTAGAAGCGGCCCAAACCGCTAATGCGGAAGCGGCACGTTTAGAGAGTGTTGCTGCTGTCAGAATGTCGCTGAATTCTGGCGATACTTGCCCGGTGTGCGGGGGGGTGCATCCTGAGAGCGATCGGCTCCCTCCTTTGCCAGATTCTAATATTGTCGATGTCGCTGATTTGCGGCAGAAATTGGCGGGGGCAAATCAGCTTTTTCAAGATGCTCAAAGGTTGGCTGCTGAGGCAAAAAGTACAGCTTCAGCTTGCCAGCAAAAAGAGTCGGAAATTGCTCAAATGCTGGAATTAACTGCGAATAGAGTTGCAGAATTGCAGCAGCAAATCACTCAAGTTCTGGAAAATCCTCAGTGGGAAAGCTTGGGGTTGCAGCAGGAGTTGGCAATCCTTAAAGAGAGCGATCGCCAATACCGGGAAACCGAACAGCAGTTCCAACTGGCATCATTGGAATATGATAATTTTCAGGAAAGATTTAATTTGGCGGTGGCGACTCAAGCAGCTAAACAGCAGGAATATCAAGATGCGATCGCCGAATCAGACCGCCGCCAGCAACAGTTCCAAAGTTGTGTAAATGCGCTTTATCAAATTACCGAATATCAACCTTATGCTAATTTAGCAAAAGTCTTAGAGCAAGACAAGCAAGACTTGGCAAATCTGCTGAAAGTTGCCGAAAAATCCTATCAAACTGCTCAAAATAAGGTTATTCAAGCAGCAGAGAGAGAGCAACAAGCTGGAGAAGCTTTTGGGCAAGCCCAAGCCCAGAAACAGCAGCTAAATCTGGATTGGTCAGCAAAATTAACAGCGGCTGATTTCACAGAAGATACTTTTTTAGCAGCGGTTGCGACAGTTAAGGAACAATCAGAATGGGAAAATGTTATTCGCTCTCACCGCGAATCAAAAATTCAGTTAGAGACGCGGGCGAAAGATTTGAGCGAGGCGATCGCAGGCAGAACTACCGATGAAAATACTTTAGCACAAGTGCGATCCTCTCCGAGGGCTGCGCTAACGGCAAAACATACCGCCCAAGAAAACCTCAAACAAGCCAACAACAACCGCGCCGAACTTTTAGCTTGGATTCAAGTAGCAGCCCAAAATCTCGAACAAGCCGAAAGACTGTCACAGCAAATCACAAACTTCACAGAACAAGAGCAAACTTATCACACCTTAGCGCAGAATCTCAAATCCAACGAATTTCAATCGTACATTTTAGAACATTTAGAAGCAGAATTAGTCGGCAGCGCCACCTTAATTTTGCAAGAATTAACCGAAAATCGCTACAAACTAAAAAACCAAGACGGCGAATACTGGGTAACAGATAATTGGAACGGCGGCGAAGCTAGACGAGTGCGAACCCTTTCCGGTGGCGAAACCTTTGCAACTTCCTTATCAATGGCTTTAGCTTTGTCAGAAAAACTGTCTCAAGGAACTCACTTGGGCAGCTTGTTTCTCGATGAAGGATTTGGTACTTTAGATACGGAAACTCTCGAAAGCGTTACTCAAATTTTAGAATCTTTGCGGCAGCGAGACAGGCTGATTGGAGTGATTACCCACGTTCGAGAATTGGGCGAAAGATTGCCAGCACAAGTTAAAGTGTCTAAATCCCCCCAAGGTTCTAAAATAGAAGTTGAAAGAGTCTAAGTCTCTACTTTTTGCGATATATGGTAGTTTTTCTAGAATTGTGTTTCTTCTTCTGTAAAGATAGGAGGCCACAATTCTGAAACGGGCAATTCCCAACCGGGGAAAAGTTCTGGTAATGTTAAGATATCGCCATTTTGTAAAATTTGTGGTTCGCCAGCCGCTCGATAAATCTTCACTGTTTCTGCATCAGGATCGATCGCAATTCCGACAATCGCTCCGAGCTCAACAAACTTCAAAACCTTGGTTTCGATAGGCTGCGTGCGATCGCTTTGAGACTTAATCTCTACCACCAAATCGGGAACCAACTGTCCAAAATAACGCGGACTTTGGCGCAATCGTGCGGCGCGCACAAAGGAAACATCGGGCGCTTTGACGTTAGTATCTGGCATAATAAAGCCGCCTGCGGAGTCAAAAACTCGTCCGAGACGGCGGGGATTTACCCAAGCGAAAAGAAAGGCAATGAGACGGCTGCTGATTTCACTGGATACGATGTCAGATGGGCCCATAATTGAAAGTCTCCCGTCTTCTAGTTCAATTTGGTAATCTAAACCAGCTTCGGAAAAAGCGGTTTGAACTTGCTCAACATCTTTGACAGTCATCGTTGACATAGGAACTTTCTCCTGTTATGAGCTGATATTTCATTTTAGCACGATCGCTATTTTCAATCTATAATTTAGTCAAACCCCCAAGAAACAAATATTATATGAAAAATTACCCCACTCGAATGCAATCGGTACAGTCGCCCATAATTCCCGTAGTTGGCGAACTGATTCGCCAAAATCCCGGAACGATATCTTTAGGACAAGGTGTAGTTTACTACAATCCGCCACAAGAATCATTTGACAAAATCCCCGAATTCTTCGCAAATCCCGACAATCACAAATACAAAGCCGTCGAAGGTATTCCACAATTACAGGATGCAATCGCAGCCAAACTCCAAACAGATAACGACATAGAAATTAATAGCAACAACTGCATTGTCGTTACCGCCGGCAGCAACATGGGATTTACCAACGCCATTCTCGCTATTACTTCGGCGGGGGACGAAGTTATTATCCAATCACCTTATTACTTTAACCACGAAATGGCGGCAATTATGGCAAATTGCCGACCAGTAATAGTAGAAACCGACGCAAACTATCAACTTAATATCGATGCTATAAAAAAAGCAATTACTGACAAAACGCGAGCCATAGTTACCATTTCACCAAATAATCCTACTGGTGTTGTTTATTCAGCCGAAGCACTTCGGGAAGTGAACGAAATTTGTCGCCAGCACAACATATATCACATCAGCGACGAAGCCTACGAATATTTTACTTATAACGGCGTCAGACACTGTTCGCCCGCCGCTTTTCCCAACAGCAGCGAACATACAATTTCTCTGTTTAGCCTCTCCAAAGCCTACGGTTTTGCGAGTTGGCGGATCGGGTATATGGTAATACCAGAACACTTGCTCGTTTCTGTGAGAAAGATTCAAGATACCATCTTAATTTGTCCGCCCGTAATTTCTCAGTATGCAGCCCTGGGAGCCTTGCAAGTTGGTAGAGGTTACTGCGATAATTATGTAAGGGCGATCGCATCCGTGCGCCAACTCGTATTAGACGAACTCAATACTATCCAAAACTTGTGTACAATTTCCCCAGCCGCTGGAGCTTTCTACTTTTTCTTGAAAGTTGATACTGAACTCGATACAATGGAATTAGTAGAACAATTAATTCGCGAATATCGCGTAGCAGTGCTTCCCGGTACAACTTTCGGCATGGATAACGGCTGCTATTTGCGCGTTGCTTACGGTGCTTTGGAGAAAGCAACCGCCACCGCAGGTATTAGGAGATTAGTTAAAGGTTTGAAGACAATTTTAAACAAGTAAAATAGGAAATTTCAAAATGGTTGCCACGAACTTGAAAGCAAATACAAATATCCAAGATACCTCCGCTGCAAGACTGGCAGACTTGCGCGATTTGATGGCAGATTATGAATTAGATTGCTATTACATCCCAGCGGTTGACGAACACTTAAATTTATCAGTTCCAGCAGCGAAGCAGCGGCGGGCTTGGATGTGCGGTTTTACGGGTTCCGCTGGCGATTTGTTGGTTGGCAAAGATTCCGCTTGGTTGTTTGTGGACTCCCGCTATTACGAACAAGCCGAATTGCAAGTCGATCCTGGAATTATTCAAATATCAAAACTTGGCTTAGAAGGAAATTTAACCTTAATTGAAACTTTAGAAAAACTGGCTGTAGAATCGGTCGAAAAATCAAGGAAAATTCGCATGGGTTTTGACCCGTTTACCGTAGCGACAGAGCAATATCAAAATTGGGTGAAAAAATTTGCAACGGCGGAGATTGAACTCATAGCAATCCGGGAGAATTTGACAGACAAAGTGCGATCGCAAACTCCTTGGCAAACAACAGAGACTTTACCCGCGATTGATGCAGAACCCATATTTAGCTTACCTGTATCCCTGACAGGAGAAACCGCCGCCGAAAAATTAGCCAGAGTCAGGGAAGCGATGCACAAAGCCAACATTGATGTGCTTCCGATTACCAACCTGAATCAAATAGCGTGGCTGTTCAATCTCCGAGGCTCGGATATTCCCCATATTCCCATTTTCATATCCTATGCCATTGTCACCACAGATTCAGCGTTTTTGTTTACAAATCCCGAACGAATTTCGCTAGAAATCAAGCAAGAATTGCGGGCGGATGTAACTTTGCTTCCCTACGCAGACTATCCGCATACATTAGAAACTTGCGTAAATTTGCCGCATAAAGTTCGGGTACTTTTAGATCCGAAACACAGCACAGCAGGCACGTACCAGTTAATATTAAACCATCAAGAAGCGCAGTTTTACAACATCGAAATAATTTTTGAGAGTCATCCGGTAGAAGGGATGAAAGCTCGCAAAAATCCCGTAGAAATTGAGCAGATGAAATCAGCCAATTTCAAAGCAAGTCGAGCGAAAACTTTGGCTTTAAAGTGGTTGACAGAACAGCTAGAAAATGGTAATGTAGTGACCGAGTTTGATGTCAAAGAAAGCATCGAAAATTTTTACCAGCAAGAAACAGATTTTCAGACTTTAACTTTTAGAACGATCGCCGGTGCGGGAGCCAATAGCTCGATCGTACATTACGGAACCCCCAGCCCTGAAATAACGTTAAAACCGGGAGAACTGCTGCTGCTTGACTCAGGCGCGCAATATTTAGCAGGTACAACCGACGATACGAGAACAGTAAGTATCGGAGAACCGACGGCGCTACAAATAGAACACTACACAACAGTCTTAATCGCGCACATCAACTGTGCAATGCAGCAATTCCCCAAAGGAACAACGGGAGCGCAATTAGATGCGATCGCCCGTGCGGTATTATGGCAACAACAGCTAGACTACGGACACGGTACAGGGCACGGAGTCGGCGCGTTTTTAGCCGGTCACGAAGGGCCAAACGGCATCAGTAAATCTGTGCAGTATCCCCTGGAAGCCGGGATGGTAACTAGCATCGAACCGGGATATTACGAACCGGGATGGGGCGGAATTCGTATCGAAAATCTCTATGTTGTCAGGGAAATGCCATCCAAAAATGGTACTGTTTGGTACGGATTTGAAACGCTGACGTATATTCCGTTTGAGCGCAAATTAATAAATGTCGATCGGCTGTCAAAGACTCAACTAGCATGGTTGAATAATTATCATGCTGCTGTAGTCGAGAAACTGGAACCCGTACTTGATGCAGCAACAATTGAATGGTTGAAAAAAGCCGCCGCACCCTGTGTGATATCAATTCCGGTTGCACCGGAATGATACCGAGGACACTGCAATGCTCATAGATGTCAACTTAAGGTCAGCCCGAAAGTCCGACAGGGGTTGAAACCCCTGTCTCAAAGCGAAAGTCCTCTTAAGAGGACTGAAGAACTCATTAAGCTGTCGCGCCTTTAAATTGCATATTCAGGGCGGGCGGGACGCCCAACCCCTACTCCCCACAAGAGTTAGATTGTTTTTTGACAGACAATTTAAATGCAGAACAGCTTAGTCCTCTTAAGAGGACTTTCGCTATTAGACAGGGAATTCATTCCCTGGCGGACTCGCGGGCTGACTAACGGGCTGGGCTGGCTGACAGCTTAAGTTGACACGCCTTGGGCACAGTGCGGTGTCCCTACCCCAAAATAATATTGTAATATTGTAGGGAAACAGCACGTGCAGTCTCCTGATTTCTTAAAAAACAGAATACCAAAATCCCCGACTTCTCCAAGAAGTCGGGGATTTAAGATACAAACATTTAGAGAATTTAGAGTAAAGCTGGTGACAGGATTTGAACCTGCGACAGGCTGATTACAAATCAGCTACTCTACCAACTGAGTTACACCAGCAGTGAAACTTAATATAGCAAACTTATAGTCATTAGCGCAACCCCCCCAGCCAATTTTTTTTCAAATTCGCTCAAAACCCCTCCCCGTAAGGGTAAAACCGGAATAGTCTGCCCACACCCGACTGCCAATTAAGGAATGAGAATTAAATAATATCAAATCCGGTAGCATCGGAATTATTCCTCTCTGTATTCTCTCCCTCTGCGTTCTCTGCGCCCTCTGCGGTTAAATCATTCCGATACAACCGGAAACGATATAACTTCCACAAGATTGTGGGATGGGCGGGACGCCCATCCCACAATAACAATTAAAATTGTAAGTTATTTAATTCGCGATCCTAACTAATCGCAGCGCCAAATCTTAATCGTCTGATCCGCACTCCCGCTGGCGAGCAAATTGCCCGAAGGCGCGATCGCCACCGAGTACACCGTACCCGAATGTCCCTTAAGACTGGTCAACAACTCCCCCGTCTGCAAATTCCAAATATTAATCGTATTATCATCGCACCCGCTAGCCAAAGTCAAACCGTCCCCACTGATAGCAACCGACTCGCCCCGACTCACATAATTCTGCAAAATATGCAGCGCCTCATTCGTTCCTAAATTCGTTACACCGTTTCCCCTCCCAGAATTAGTATTTAAAATCCGCAACAAACTGCCCGTCTGCAAATTTCGCAGCTTAATCGTATAATCATTGCTGACGCTAGCAAGAATCTGACCATCCGGCGCGATCGCCACAGAATTCACCCCAACATTCAACCCCGAAAGAGTCCGCAGCAACTTACCACTTTCCACATCCCAAACCTTGCTCGTCGCATCCGAACTGCCACTCGCCAATATTTTACCGTCCGGGCTAAAAACCACCGCATTCACATTATCAGAATGACCCCTCAAAGTCCGCAGCAACTCACCACTCCGCAAATTCCACAGCTTAATCGTATTATCAGCCCCGCCGCAGCTAGCAATTACCAGGCCCTTCGGGTTAATCGCCACCGAATTCACCTCCATAGAATGTCCCGGAAAAGTACACAGCAAATCACCATTGTGCAAATTCCAAAACTTAATTGTTTCGTCCGAACTGCCGCTGACCAACATTTTTCCGTCATAGCTAATAGCAACCGAATTTACGCGATCGGAATGTCCCGTCAGAGTGCCAATTAATTCCGTTGTTTCTAAATTCCAAATCTTAATAGTTTTATCCCAACTACCGCTAGCCAAAATTTTGCCGTCAGGGCTAATCGCCAGAGAATTCACAAACGATGAATGTCCCGGCAGCGTATATACACACCGCCATTTCTGATGTTTTAATTTGTGAGCTAATTCCTTCACCCGCTTAGCTGCAGCCTCAGCTTCCTCTCTGCGTTTGAGTTCAGCCTCCTCCAAACGCTGGCGTTCCGCCCTAGCTTTCGCCTCTCGCAGCGCCAGCCGCCGCATCTCTCCCTTAGAGACTATTCGCTGCTGCTCCTGAATTTCTTTAAGAGTTTCAATATACGGTTTTGCCCAATCTTTAGAAAACCATTCCTGAGCAAATTCCGCCTCTAATGTAAATAACTGAGGTTCGTGAGTAAAATCGATATTTAAATAATACAAATCCGCTAAAAAAGCGGCCAATAACTTGTGAATAGTCACAATTATTTGCCGAATAATTCGCAGGCTCAGCTTTCTATCTTTTCCCTCTGCCTCCAACTGTTGATAAACCTCTTCCCAATTCCAAGGCTGCATCGCTACTAGAGAAACGCTCTGATTGATGACTCCCCAAAAACCAACATGAAAATTCACTTCATAATCGCTGATATCGCTGTACAGTATAGCTGTCGGTACGGGAGACAACACAGTCTGCAACCGCTCCACATCAATATCAGAAATGGATTTTTTGAAATAGTCTCCGTAAAACTGAACCGGGCACAAATCTCCGTGCGGGGGGTAGTGCTGGTTCAAAAAAGCTCTTAACTTAGCCGGCAACTCGATATTCAGATTGTGGCGAAACGAATCGGGGCAATCTTGGCTAATTTTTGCGGGAGCAACTAACAGCAGCAATCGGTGCTGTTGCTGCTGCAAAATCTGTTCAGTTTCCTGCCTGCTCAAATTAGAAAACCAGTTGTCCCTGTCCCAAATAGTTTGAATTTCGTTCAGCTTAACTCGAATTGCTTCTGATTGAAATTCCCGCATTAAGTCGCGGCAAAGTCGGCTAATTGCCCGCTTATCTCTTACTTCTTGTGCCTTAATTCGATTAGCGCGTTCTTCTTTTACCCTTTCTTCTGCGCCGGCGATCGCGATTAATTCTTGTTCTCTAGCCTGCTGCCGCTGCAAATATCTCACTTGTGCTTTAATCCAGCGGGGGTCTTTTTTGATTTGCTGGTTCAAAGCTGAAGAACCAGAGGGCTCAATTTCTGCATAGCGTTCGTTGACAGCGCTTGCTCCCAATCTTTCTCCCAATTCAGAGGCTACAGGCTTCAACAGTTCAATTAGAGTGTCTGAGACTGGGCGGGGTAAGGACATACCAGTTAAAACTTTTTCTTACTTAAGGACGATCGCGCGAGTCAATCGATTTTAGATTTTAGATTTTAGATTTTAGATTTTAGATTTTAGATTTTAGATTTTAGATTTTAGATTTTA
>NZ_JAUBOQ010000034.1:0-78581 GCF_036700325.1 Microcoleus sp. Z1_B2 | reverse complement strand
TTTTAGATTTTAGATTTTAGATTTTAGATTTTAGATTTTAGATTTTAGATTTTAGATTTTAGATTTTAGATTTTAGAGGCTACCCCACGGATAAATGCTCTTTCTTGAGGATTTTCGATTTTCGATTTGGGATTGATTCCACGGATAAATCACGTGGCGGGTATCACATGAAGAAATTCGCTTGTCAGAAAAAGCCTTTACTCTTTCGGGATTGGAAGGTGATTTGCTCCTCGGCGGCAAAGAATTTCAGCTTTTGGGCGATCGCATTTATCGCTGGTACGTAACAGGACTTTCAAAGCCCGTAGTGCAGTGGCTGAGTCAGTGGCTGCAAAATTTGCCCGAAGAGATAGATTTGCGAAATGCTCCGCTGCTAATTCGCTCTTGGGATATTGCTTTTTCTCCCACAAATTACCAGCAATTATTAACAGCCGAACGCCCATTTTTGCCCACCATCAAACTTATTTTTGTGACTCCTACAAGCTTTCGTAGCAAAGGCAATCACTTCCCTTTGCCAGTTACCGAAAATGTTTTTCACAGCTATTTGCGCCGCTGGAATAACTTTTAGGTGGTAAATTTTTACCAAGCATAATTTTTGAACTGGATTGATAAAAATGCAATTATTAGCCGCCACGAATTGGAGTCGCAAAAGGTAGCGGCGGGCAAAAAAGGTATGGTAACGGGATTCACTGGGGCGGTGGAATTTGGGCTAGGGCGATCGGCTCACAATCGCCCTGATTTTGTACAGTTATTTTATGCTTTGGGGCGGTTAGCGCCTTAGCGCCGGGAGCATCCCACTTTTGTAGTCAGTATAAATACTCAAACAATTGTCTGGCGAAGCTGATGGCATAATAGAAAGCAGATAAATTACCATAATCCAAGTTAGCATGACCCCAGAAGAACAGCAGAAGCTCAAAATAAATCTCCAAGAAATAGCAGAGATCCTTTATAAGAATACCCCAGTAGACAATCTACAAAGCTTTGAATCCGTAGAACTGAGTGTGAGGGAACATTTAATTGAGACAGTAGCACCAGAAATTAGCGGTTTTTTTTTCACTCGGCGGGGGGAAAAGGTTCGGGAAGAAAAAGAACCATAAAAAGTTGTGTAGGAGAAATAAGTCTATCGAGCAAACAAGCCCAAAGGCTGGGAGTGAAGAAGGGAAGTCGCCTGAGTCCTAATCTGGAGAAATGTTGTTTATTATTAGTGGGAAATGAGTCTTTTGCCAATGCCGAGAGAGACCTCAAAATGTTGACAGGAATTTATGTACCGCACAGTACACAACATCGACTGTTAGAGCGTTACGAATTCTCCTCGGCTCAAGCTACGGAGGAAGTAGAAGCATTGAGTATAGACGGAGGAAATGTCAGGCTGAGAACTCCATTAGGAAAAGAAAGTGTATGGAGAAATTATAAAGCAGTTAAGATCCATAATCAAGTAGCAGCCGCCTTCTTCCAAAATAATCCAGATTTAGTGGAGTGGGTAAATAGCCAACTTTCAAATGAGCCGATAACCTGTTTGGGAGATGGTCATGATGGGGTGTGGAATCTGTTTAATCAAATTGGGACTAATGAGCAAAGAAGAGAAGTATTAGATTGGTATCATTTGAGAGAAAATCTACATAAAGTAGGGGGGTCACTCAAACGAATCAGAAGAGTCGAGAGCCAACTGTGGCAAGGGTCAACAGTAGAAGCTATAGCCGAATTTGTAGGAGTTAGAGGTAAAGAAAGTGAAAATTTCCAGAATTATCTCCGAAAACATCAGTCAAGAATCCCAAATTACCAGAATTATCTTGCATCAGGGTATTGATATTGGTTCGGGAGCTGTAGAGTCTTTAATTAAACAGATTGGAGCAAGAATTAAGATTGTAGGTGCACAGTGGAAAGAAAAAAACGTGCCTCAAATTTTAAGACTAAGATGTGCGTATTTAAATAATGAGATTAAAATGAGTAGTTATGCTTAGTTAAAAAGCGGGATGCTCCCGTTAGCGCCTTACTGCGGCATCGGCTACAAAACAACTTTTGGATTGGGACAAACGCGATCGCAATGGTTGACAGAAGCCCTACCTGAAGTGTCGATACAAAGCGTATTGGCGGCGCGAATAGAGGAATTGACACAGAAGTTTATGGCGCACAGAAAACGTAAAGGTGGAAGTCGCGCTGCTGAGATTGCGGAAACTTGGGCAACGATTTTGGCGCGCCGGGAATTGGGGGAATCTTTGCTGGATATTGCTGCTGATTTGGAAATGCCTTATGAAACTGTGAAAACTTACGTGAAGTTGGCAAGAAGGGCTGTGAAAATGGAGGATTAGCGCGAATTTGTTGACTGTTGACTGTTGACTGTTGACTGTTGACTACTGACTGATGACTGCTGACTAATGACTCTTAGGAATGAGAATTAAATAACTTCCACTCTTGAAAGTGGGACGGGCGGGACGCCCATCCCACAATAACAATTAAAATTGTAAGTTATTTAATTCGCGATCCTTAGTGAATAGATATATGTCGTCTCGCTGATATTTTAGTTGAAATTGAGGGGTGTTTTTTAGTTGAGTTACTAAGTTTTTAACAAAAGCTCGATCGCTCATCCAGCCAGGATATCTGAGGTTCAGCAATACATAATCAAATTCTGCGAGATTTGCAGGTGGCGCGTTAGCCTGAGTTAATTTTACCACAGGGCGGTGCGCTAAGTGCGGAGCAATCTGAGCATTTGTTAAAACACTGCCTTTGGTTTCCACAATAGAAATTGCCTCTTTGGTAGCCGGCAAAGTGTCGATCCCCTTTAAATAAATAGTCCAAAAATAGCCGTATTTCGCTAAAGCTAAGAAAGCAATCAACGACCAAATTACAATGACTCTAGGCAAGGGATAATTAGGAAGTGGCAATCTCTCAAATATTGTTTTTCCCTTTTGCTGATTGGTAGCTGCCAAACTGGAAATTACGGCCACCAACAAAAACGGCAATATCGGCACAGAATATTGATGAATTAAATCCCGCTGAGCGGGGATATCGGAAAGAATATTCATCGCCAACATCGGCACAGCACTAATTAAAGATGACAGATGACGCGGGGACAGCCACCAAATTATAGGTAATAGCAATAACGCTAAATATCCAAAAGTATCTAAAGAAAACAAACGCCCTAAAACTAGATTTGGTTTCACTATTAAATTAATAGCAATTTCAAAAACAGAGTTTCCCAAATATTGATATCGCCCGATACCCGCGTGTTCTCTTCCCTGATTAAAATACGGTATAACTGCCTGAGTAACTACCAGAAACCAACCCGCGCCTAGAAAGAGAGCTATGAGCCCACAATTGCGTTTTTTGTCAAAACACAACAGCCACAAACCCATCGCAGCCACAGTTAAAGATAGCACGGCTTTGCAGCTCAAAACTAATACAATAGCAGCACAAAACCACAAGGTTTTATTCAGCCTCGCGGCTAAGATTGCTGCTAGCAATGCTGGTAAAGCAATTACTTCTGGGTGGAAGTCGAAGAGGTTGACATTAAATACTGCGGGATAAAGCAGATATACGGCTGAAATTGCAATTGCTTTTTGTTCGTTTAATCCGGCTTGACGTGCCAAACTCCAACTCGGCCAAGCGCCTAAAGCTAGGGAAACAGCTTGTACTAAAAAAAGCCAGTGAACATCTGGATATATTTTGTAAAGTAAAGCTAGTGGATAGAAAATAAAAGCGGCGTGGTCGCCCCAAATATTGATTGCCATTAAAGAGGAAAATGGCGTTTGATTTTGGGAGATTAAATAAATTGCTTGGTCAAAAATTGCTAAGTCGAATGCAGTTGACTGAAACAAAGCGTGCCGCGCGCTGCTGGCGGTAAATAAGACTATCGTTGTCACGACAATCATTAAAAATACTGGATGAGTTTTTAGGAATTTTAAAGTTCGCATTTTATTATTTAATCAGCGATTCGTTTAAATAGCATAACTTCGTTTTTTTGATAAGTTAATTTAAAATCGGGAGACTTTTTCAGTTGCTTTGCTAAGGTATCACCAAGTTTTTCAGTATCAGGCCAGGGATGGCGCAGGTTTAATAATATGTATTGAAATTCAGCTAAATTTGTTTGGGGCGAAATTTGTGACAGCAATTTTACTATTGGGCGGTGGGCAAAGTGAGGGGCAAGTCTATTATCGGTTAAAATACTGCTTTGCGGTTGAACTTGTGCGACTGCTTCGCGTGTAGCTTGCCAGGTATCTAGTCTATTTAGGTACAGATAAAAATCTTTATATTCGCCCACACCCAGGAAAATTAGTAATGACCAAATTATCATGATTCTCGGCAATTGAATTCCCCGCCAAAGTTTAGAAATTCGGAAGTTTTTAATTTGTGGCAGATTCACCCATGTTAAAAACTGTTGCTTATTTGCTTGATATTCTTCCTTGTTGCCTTTTATTTCTTCCCTCTTCCTGGTTTCTTCCTTCGCGATTACTGCTAAAAATAAAAAGGGAATTACAGGTACTGAATACTGATAGGCTAAGCTGCGTTGAAATGGCAAGTCAGAGAGGATATTGATCAGGAGGGTAGGGAGGGCAGGAATTAGCGCTGTTAGATATTGTATCCGTAGTTTGCCCGAAAATGGCAATAGCAGCCAAATCACAGGTAAGGTGAGGAGAAATAAATATTTGAATGTATCGAAGGAAAGAATTTTTCCTAATACTAACTGTGGTTTTAATATGAGATTGATGATAATTTCTAGTACGGATTTTCCTAAATAGCTGTAGCGCCCGACTCCAGCGACTTCGCTGCCGCTAAAGAAGGGGATTATTTTCTGGGAAGCTATCAAAAACCAAGCTGCACCTAGCAAAAGTGCGATCGCCCCGTACCGTTGCTTTTTTTCGCAAAAAAACAGCCAGAAACCCATAGCAGCAACGGTTATGGACAAAACCGCCTTGCAACTGAGAACTAACACAATAGCGGTACAAAACCACACAATTTTATTTAAACGCGCTGCCAAAATTGCGGCAAAAAGTGCGGGTAAAGCGATTACTTCCGGGTGAAAATCAAATAAATTGATGTTAAATACCACCGGATAGAGCAAATAAATCAATGCGATCGCACGGGATTGTTCTTGATTCAAACCTGCCAAACGCGCTAAACTCCAGGTAGGCCAAGCCCCCAGGGATAATGCAACTGCTTGTACCAACAGCAGCCAATGCACATCTGGGTAAATTTTGTACAGCAAAGCTAGCGGATAATAGATTACCGCTGCGTGATCGCCCAAAATATGAATCCCCATTAAAGAAGAAAAAGGCGTTTGGTTTTGGCTGATTAAGTAAATTGCTTGGTCAAAAATTCCCAAATCGAAAGCAGTTGATTGGAATAAAGCGTGGCGTAAACTGCTACACAACAAGAAAATTGCCGCAGCAGTCGCGATCGCCCAAACCAAACTCGACGGTAGCTGCGATCGACCTTCCTCTATATTTTCGGCGATCGAGACACTGATGTCCTCACGGTCATCAGCAAAATTTTCCCTATTCTGCATGAAATCTGGCACCTTGTGGTCAATCGATTTTAGATTTTAGATCTTAGATTTTAGATCGAAGCATTGACCCCACGGATAAATTCGGGGGATCCTTTATCGGATACAGGTTTTTTATTTCTGGACGGATGAATCACGTGGCGGGTATCCTGGATGCTTTCGGTCACTCAAAATATGATTCCATCGAATGTGCTTTCCACGCAATAGTTAACCACTACTTTTTATCCCCGCAATCGTAATATTAGAATAATCCACAAAACATTAAAAAATTGTGAAAGCAATAACTCTTCTCGGATCCACAGGCTCGATCGGCACTCAGACTCTGGATATTGTAGCTCAATACCCCGATCAATTTCGGATTGTCGGGTTAACCGCCGGACGAAATGTAACGTTGCTGGCCCAGCAAATTCGCCAGTTTCGACCGGAAATTGTTGCGATTTGCGACGAAGATCAATTACTGGAATTGAAGGAGGCGATCGCAGACATCGACCCTCAACCTATTTTACTTGCTGGCGAGTCAGGCGTTGTCGAAGTTGCCCAATACGGTGACGCTCAAGCCGTCGTCACTGGCATAGTTGGCTGTGCCGGTTTGCTGCCAACAATTGCGGCTATCAAAGCAGGCAAAGATATCGCCTTAGCCAATAAAGAAACATTAATCGCAGGGGGCCCCGTTGTCAACCCCTTAATCGAAAAATACGGCGTTAAAATATTACCTGCTGACTCGGAACATTCAGCAATTTTTCAGTGCCTCCAAGGTGTTATGGTTGGCGGGTTGCGGCGAATTATTCTCACTGCTTCGGGGGGTTCTTTTCGAGATTTGCCGATCGACAAATTAGCAGGAGTAACAGTAGCCGATGCTTTGAAACATCCAAATTGGTCGATGGGGCAGAAAATCACGATCGATTCTGCTACTTTGATGAATAAAGGATTAGAAGTCATCGAGGCTCATTACTTATTCGGAATGGATTATGACGACATTGATATTGTCATCCATCCTCAGAGCATAATTCACTCGTTAATTGAGTTGCAAGATACCTCGGTTTTGGCGCAATTGGGATGGCCGGATATGCGTTTGCCGCTGCTTTACGCTTTGTCTTGGCCGGAGCGAATTCATACAGATTGGGAACGGCTCGATTTGGTAAAAGCTGGGGATTTAACTTTCCGAGAACCAGACCACGAAAAGTATCCTTGTATGCAGTTGGCTTATGCGGCGGGACGTGCGGGCGGTTCGATGCCTGCGGTGCTGAATGCGGCAAACGAACAGGCGGTAGCGCTATTTTTGCAGGAGAAGATTCAGTTTTTGGATATTCCGAAGTTGATTGAGAAGGCGTGCGACAAACATCAAGCCGATAACTGTGAAAGTCCTGGTTTAGACGATATTTTGGCTGCGGATAGGTGGGCGCGGCAGGAAGTTTTGGCAGATAGTATGGAATTGGGCGATCGTATTCTTTCGGTTCGCTAATTCTATCAGCCGACTTGCACTTACCCACAAGCCCTAGGAGTGCATTAATTCCTCGTCTCATAGAAGACAGTCGGTTGAAACTTATATCTTGCACCATTCTCAATAAGCCTTTTAGGAACAGGCAAGATGCCTGTTCCACAAGAAAATTCACTCTTTGTGGAACAGGCATCTTGCCTGTTGCTGATACTGGTGCAATATCAGAGTTGAAACAGACTGCCGAACCTTGATAAATATCCAGTCCTCTTCAGAGGACTTTAGCTATGAGACAGGGGTTTCAACCCCTGACGGACTATGCCAAAAAGTGCAAAATATCGGCAAAACCATATTAAAGCTTGACCTGATTTTAGTTTTTTATTGACTAACTCCCAACTTGTGCCGCAAAATCAGCCGCACTCATCTTTTCGTACATTTCAAAAGGTTGGTGAATCCAAGGATTGTCCGCCAAATAATCTACATAATAATCCGGCTTTGCAACAGAACAAGCCTTGTACCAGAGTACAGCAGTCCGAATTTCCTGAATATCCTCGCCGTAGCGATTCTTGAGCCAAGCGATACCTTGCTCTAAACTAATTCCCGAATCCACCAAATCGTCAACCAGGAGAATGCTGCTGCCCAAATTATCGCCCACCATTGTCAAATCGCGGGCAAACTCGATCGCGCCCCGGACATTTCCCTCGGCCCCACCATAGGACGAGGCCGCTAAAATCGCCAGAGGTTTGTCGAAAATCCGCGACAGAGTATCTCCAACCCGCAGCCCTCCCCTCGCCAGACAGACAATTCGATCGAATTTCCACTGAGATTCCTCAATTTTTACAGCCAAATCCTCAATTTTCCGATGGTACTCAGCCCAAGAAACGTAAAGGTCACTCATTCCTAATATTATTTAAATATCAAAGGTATTATTAAATATTTTGGGGAAAATGACATGGATGCAGATGAACTTCTCAGACGGTATGCAGCCGGAGAACGGGTTTTTCACAAAGTAGACCTGAGCGGTGCCAATATGTCAAGGACAAATTTGCGCGATATTGACCTGAGTCACGCTAATTTAAAAGGTGCAAATTCGATCGGTCTCACCCTATACAGAGCTAATCTGTATCAAGCAGATATCAGTCAAGCCAACCTCTCCCAAGCCAACCTCATGTCCGCTAATTTTGGCGAATGCGAGGCGGTGGGAGCGAACTTGAGCGGAGCCATCTTGCGGAGTGTCGTCTTCAGTGGAGCCGATTTAACGGGGGCGAGTCTCAGGGGTGCAGACATGAGAGATGCAAACCTTCAGGGGGCAATTTTGATTCAAGTTTATGCAGTTAACGCTAACTTGCAAGGTGCCAACTTGACAGAAGTAAAGCTTTGCGGAATCAACCTGAGCAAAGCAAATTTAACCGATGCAAACTTAACACAAGCTGACCTCAGCCGTGCTAACCTAACTCAAGCAAATCTGAGTTGGGCTAATTTGACGGAAGCAAATCTGGAAAAAGCTGATTTGAAGGGAGCCGATTTGAGTGGAGCTAACTTGAGCTGTGCAAATCTCCATCAAGCAGATTTGAGCGGAGTTTCCCTTAAGGGAGCAAATCTCCGGGGAGCAAACTTGCATCAAGCTTCTTTGCGTGGGACTAATTTGGATGAAGCGAATCTGAGAGAGGCCATGATGCCTGACGGCACAATCTGTGACTAAATAAGCTGAGAAAATAGAAGTTAAAACGGCAGGGTGCCTATGGCGCACCCTACATTTAGGCTAATGCCTAATTTTTTTAAGGGGATTTAATTCTGCCTTCAAGTGACAGTGCATTTAAAGAGTAGTGGCAAAAAATTTAGCACCGAGTTTAATCTACAACTTTCAGCCAGCCCCGGCGAACTGCGTGGAGCAAGCGGTTGATGGCTGTTTGATCTTCTTCGGTAAGACAGTCATTTAACAGCGCTGTCTTGAGCTGTTGTCGGTGAGTGGGAGTCAGCAGACCGGAGTGATATACCTGAAAGACTAGCTCTGCAATAGTAAATTGAGGTAACAGCGTTTGGGTTGTCATCATGTGTTTTTTTTTGAACTCACTTTTGACAGTATTAACTAATTTTTCCAAAATTTATGTGATTCAACTACGGGAGTAAATGTGATCGATTGGCTCTTGATGAGTGATTTGTGTCAGCCGGACTTGGGGATCGGATATTTCCTCGATAGCCCTGGCACTGTAAACACAAACCCCGTCCCGATTTCTCGCTTTTGGCAACTCCGAAATCTCTACTTTTGGTTAAGAAACGGTGACAAATAAATTAAGATTTATCTATTAAGAGATTACTAATGACTGCTAGCTAAATCGCAGGGCTTAATTGAAGGTACAACTTTTAGCCTGTTTAGGAACCCGCTTTTACCTACATTTACCTAGTTTCTTGGTGTGGTCTTTGTTCCGTGGATATACTTAATAACCCGCCCAAAGACAGATACAAGTTTCCGACAGGAGTGGCCATCGATCCAAAATTTTAAGCTCTAGTTCAAGCTCCCAGATTCATATGTGAAGTCAATCTAAAATCTAAAATCTAAAATCTAAAATCGACTGGCTGCTTCAAATCAAAAATCCCGGCTTCTTCAAGAAACCGGTTCGAGCTTTTCGATCGCACTACAATTTTTTTTTGGAGAGGGTTAATGGATCGACCTACTCACTTCAATCTTATTGTTGGCAAAGCTTGACAGGAGAGAAAGTAAAAATACTCATCTCAACTTTTTGTGTGAGGAGACTAATCGGAAATCCTGACCCATCCGCGGCGGATGGCGTGCAGCAGGCGGTTGACTGCATCTCTGGCATCTTCGCTGAGAGCGCTTTGGCAGAGTTCGCGCAATCCGTGGCTTTGAGTGCGAGTCAGATTGCCTGAATTGGTGACTTGATAGAACAGTTCAGCGATCGCCCGATCGGATTTTAAAGTCAGAGCTTGCATGAAATCTCGTTGAACTCGACTATTATAATATCGAGCATTTGACAAAAGAGTAGGGTGATTGCAGTCGGCTAAGCTGTGCGATCGTTCTTGGCTCGATTTGTGACCGAAGTCTACCAGTATACGTGATTTAAATCACAGCAAACCCAATACCTCGATCGCATAAGCTATGATTGGGGTGGTAGCCTCCAGGTTTGACAAAACCTCGAAAAGCCCTGAACGCAAGGCTTTGAGTTGCCAATACCGCCGCGCAGCAGGAGTAATTCCGCTCAACATTGCAGGCTATGGACTTGCATAGCTGTGAAACTTTTGGTTTAAGACACTTGCAGCTTGTGGCTCAGGGCATAAAGTTGCGATCGGCGAGCCACCGCCTGAGATACAATAATTATAAATACTTCTATCCCATCTATAGACAGGGAGGTCAAAAAATGATAATGATTAGCTACTTTTCTATTGCCTTAATCGTTTTTCTTGTTTGGTTCAAAAGTTTTTGGAATGATACTGCGACATCTAAAAAAGACGTGATATCTTGGATAGCCTTAATAATCGGCCCTCTGTTTTGGCCTGTTGTTCTGCCCCTATCCCTTTTGCAAATTACTAGCAAAAAGTCTGTTGTACAAACAGCTCAATGCGAGCAAAAATTATAATAACTTTTGGAAGTAACTGGCTTCAACACACTCGCTTATCTCTTCCTAAATTATTCGGCGTGCATCGCTTTTGGCAGCGAGTAATTTATCTTGTTTCATACTAAAAAAATGCAGCTAGAAGGTAGAATCAAATAAAAATTCTGAATCCTAAAACAGTATTTTTTTACCGCTATCAAATTCTGCCTTCTGCTTTTTGATCCAGCCCAAAAACGGATACAAGTTTCCGACAGGAGTCGGCTGCTGCCCTAAATTTTAGGATCTTGTTCAAGCTCTCCGATTCATCTGTGGCATAAATCTCAAATCTCCAATCGTTGAACTAAGCGAGATTGACGCACGCCCTAGCCCACGTATCACGCCAAAGTCTCCAATTGACTGATGCCTAATTTTCTTCTGTCACATCGTGAATTAACGGTGCGGCTCAGTCAATCGATTGCGCGATTTTAGATTTTAGATTTTAGATTTTAGATTTTAGAATTGAAGCCTTGACTTGCGCGAGATAAATTCGGGGGTTCCTTTATCGGATACAGGTTTTTTATTTCTGGGTACTGAGTCTGCTTTCGGAATGAATCACGTGGCGGGTATCCTGGATGCTTTCAGTTAAAATTGTTCCGGCAAAATTGTCAGACTCACATTGTCGAACAACGACCGCAAAATTTTTTTACTCAAAAATTATCTGCCACCTCAACCAAGCTCAAAATTAATATGTAATTTAACATGGCCTGTTGCTTGCAAAAATATAACTTCAGACATATTTTAGTCGGCCACTGACCAACTTAAGAATTTTCATTACTTCCGGCCACTGCGTACCATTAATCGAAGGTGGGAAAATCCTGGCTAGGCGTGGAAAAACAGCTAGACTCTTTGCCATTTAAGCTTTTCGGGCTCCCTTTATTCAAATCGTAGCAGCTCTAAACAGGAAATTGTAGAGTTCGTTTGCGCCCAAAATCCCTAACTCTTACCGCAGTTAGATAGACAATTCAAGGCAGAGACTGCAATATGAAATAGGCAACCAAAACTGTTTCAAGTCTCAAGTACGACTTATTTTTGGCGATCGGGCATCAGGAGTGTATAACGCGAGCCAGCTAAATTTTTGGAAGTACGAGATGTTTGGGAACTTCAAAAAAAAAGTGCCGTCACGGTATCCAAATTAGTTATTTGCATAAAAAGTAGGAGTCAAAATGAACGAAGTATCTGAGAAACCAATTTATAGAGTTCTTCATCTATTGTCGCTGCTAGCGCTGGCATACTATGGAGCTACTTCCATCAATTATATTTTCGAGAGTGACTCTCACGCTCACATCTACAAGTACGACAGCCAGAGCAATTATAACGCCTCACCAGCGCAACTAGAAGCACACCGCTAGGAATAAGTAGAGATTTTCTCTGAATGACTGCCGGCTCAAATTTCGGGGAATTGGCTAATCGTTAATGAGCGGCTCGAATTTAACAACAATTAGTAAAAAGTTTTTTGCTAAAAACTTAATATTTTCACTCACAGGTATTAGCCATCGAATGTACCGCAAAAATTAACTATTTAATTTGTTCTCAAAAGAGACCACAGTGATGAAAGGATGGCAAAGCATTTTCATCAGTAAGAGCCTCAATAGCTTTAGTAATCGCTTCATCAAGAACATTTGAAGGTGGATATGCTTCTGAAGGGAAAATCGCTTTGATTTTTGCCCACTACAGCTCGATGGGAGATAAATCCGGCGAGTATGGAGGTAAGAATTTTACATTGGCTTCGATAGATGCCATCAAAAAATTTGCTGCTTCAGCATTATGAACAGGAAAATTATCCATAACTACAATTGCGCCAACCCATAACTGGGGCAGGATTCGCCAGCAGCCCAAAAATTTATATCCTAGTTCCAGTTCCCAGATTCATCTGTGGACTAAATCTAAAATCTAAAATCTAAAATCTAAAATCTAGTGACATTACCCTCACAAATCTACCGGCCCACCGTTGATCCCAACTTTTGACCAAAAGACGATCGCGCTACATTGTCTGATTGTGCGGATGGATGCGGATCGTGGTTGAAATGACGGATGGGGGTTGAAAAACTGGGTTTTTAGCCAAAATTCTATATTGAGCGTGAGGGATTTGGCTGGAAACATCAAGGCGATGAGGCTCAAAAGTTCGTCCGGGACTGTATTGGGAGCCACTTTTGATTGAATCCGGCCTCCAGCGTGCGTGGGCTTGCTTTCAAAGCGAGTTACAAACTTTTGATTTCTGGGGAACTATTGGCGAAAATCAAAAGTCTGGTCAAGTACAGTGTACTTAAAAAAATCGCAGCTCAGTTCCAGCCTCATTGCGGGCGATCGAACTCTCCGGCGATGACAGTGCCCGCGGGCCCGGTGCAACTTCTCAATCTTGAGAGCATACTTCCATTAAAAATGGTCTCTGTGTATCTTCCGGGTATTGTTTTAATAATGACTAGCCATATCGATGGTCATTATGGTAAACTCGCAAACGTTTAAGTGGAATATTTTCGTGTTAGAGGAGGCAGTGGTGGAGTCGAGAGTCAAAAGCAGGAAACAACCGAGATTTGCTGCTCAACGAATACAGGATTCAACTCGCGCTCCCAGGCTCGCTGCTGACAATTTAAATTACATGACAGCTTATAGCAGCCGGGTCAATTAGGGTCTCAACCGATGTCCGGTTTCATTTATTGAATCCCTTTGGAGGGAAAAGTGTATTGTAGAAAAATGATTGATCTTTTAGGAGGAGTGTAAATGACACAGGTAACAAATCCAACAACACCAACTACACAACCAGGCGGTGTCGGTGGCGGTGGCTCAACCATTATTGGCACCCCCGTAGGCGCTAACAGGTTGAACGGCAGCCCCGGCAGCGATATCATTCTGACTTTTGAGGCCGCTGATGTCATCGCTGGTGGCACTGGCAACGACCTGATTATATCGGGTGGCAACAATGATAGTGTCGGCGGCGGCGACGGCAACGATACCGTCATTTCAGGCAGCGGCAACGATGTGGTCGCTGGCGTTAGCGGCGATGACTTAATCTTTGGCGGTAAAGGGAATGACCTGGTAGACGGTGGCGATGGCAACGACTTGGTTTCTGGCGACAGAGGCAACGACACTGTACTTGGCGGAAGTGGCAGCGATACAGTCTTTGGTGGCCAAGGCAACGATCTTGTCAGCGGTGGCGATGGCAACGACACTCTCTACGGCGGTAAAGAAAACGATACTGTCGATGGTGGCGCTGGCAATGACTTGATCTCTGGCGACAGAGGCAGCGATGTCCTGATCGGCGGTGCTGGCAGCGATACGTTCTACTTCGCGAGTGCTGGTGGCGATTTCGGCGTAGACACGATCACTGACTTTACCCCAGGCGAAGATAAGATCCGCTTGAAACAGGGCGGTGTGTTCGCTGGCTTGGGCAGCAGCTTCGAGGCAAGCGAGTTTGTCGTCGTTTCTAATTTCAACGAAGCTACTCCAGGAACAGCCACGACGAACAAGTTGGTCTACGACCCAACAAGCGGTAAGTTGTTCTTCAACGGCGCCAGCGGAGTGCTAACTGTTGCTCAATTGCAGCCTGGCCTGACTATTACCTCGAACAACTTCGAGTTGTTCTAAAACAACTGGCAGTTGTGGGGCAGCACCGGATAAGATTCGGGGCTGTTCTCACAAAGCCGGTAGTTTTAAAGGATTTCAACCTCACTCTGCTACAAGCGGGGTGAGGTTGAAATCTTCAATGCAGGAACTGAAGCAGGGGCAGTTAAAAAAAATCGATCGACAGTTATTGATAAAATTAACCGATCGCCCGATCGGGCAAAATATAAATAGAAAGTTTTTAAATTAGAATTTCTAGGTTTTACTGAAGCGGTAAAGAAACCGCAACTGCACCGCTAGCAATGAGCACTGAAGAATATATCCGGCAAGCCCAAATTTATTTGAACCGGGGGAAGTTAACTGAGGCGATCGAGTTTTGCAACAAGGCGATCGAACTTCAACCGTTTTCGCCCTCGGCTTACACGACTTTAGGGGAAATTCTCGAAGCTCAAGGCGATCCGACGGCGGCAAGAGACGCTTTTGTGCAAGCTTTGGAGATTTCGCCCCAGTTTTTTCTGGCTCATGCTTATTTGGGTCAACTTTACAGCGACTATGCGTGGCTGGATGAGGCGGTTTTTCACTACCGACAAGCTCTGGATTTGAAACCAGATTGGGCCCAAGTTCATTATAACTTGGGAAATATTTTTCACAAGCAGGGTAATTTGTTGGGGGCGATCGACTGTTACCGAAAGGCGATCGCCCAAAAACCGGATTATCTCGATGCTTTATACAATCTGGCTGTGGTTTTAGGTGAAAATAGTCAGCTCGAAGCGGCAATGGATACCTACCGACAGGCGATCGCTCTAAAGCCGGATTACGTGGAAGCTTACAGCAATCTGGGTGTGATTTTGCTCAAGGACGATCGGGCTGCTGAGGCGATCGAGGTTTACCAGCGGGCGATCGAGATTAAGCCGGATTGGGCGACGCTGCACAATAATTTGGGTCAAGCCTTGCTGGACAAAAATCCCGATAGGGCGATCGCATCTTACCTCACAGCTATTGAGTTGGAGCCGGACATGGTTTTGGCTCACTACAATCTGGGGAAAGCGTGGCAATTGCAGGGGGAACATTCGGCGGCGCTTGCTTGTTTCGATCGCGCGATCGAGCTCAATTCCGACTATATTTCAGGCTATACAGACGCCGGGTTTTCTTTGATGGTTTTGGGCAAAATTGCTGAAGCCATGCCTTATTTTGAGCGGGCAATAGCTCTGAAGCCTGATTTTGTTGAAGCCTACTGCCGCTTAGGAGACAGGCGCAGAGTTGCGGCGGTAGAAGATGATGAATTGTCCAGGGCGATCGCTGCGTGCGATCGATTTCTCACAGCATTGATGGGAAGTTCGGCAACGGATTTTGTAGCGGATGTCACGGATGTCACGGATGTCACGGATGTCACGGATTTAACAGATTTAAAAGTAAATAAAAAAGATGGTGTGGCTAGATATTTGTCAAGTGCAGCTTGCGAATTACCTGTTGCTGAAATTTGCGATAATTTAGCCGAAATTTACTTGCATTTAGGAAATGCTTTAACAGAGTACGGCGGGCATGAATCTGCCACCGCTTATTATCAAAAAGCTTTGCAAATTCAGCCACAAAATGCAGAGATTTACTGGCGGGTGGGAAATTCCTTAGCCCAGCAAAAGCGGTTCATTGCAGCAATTGCCGTTTACCGCATGGCTTTGACGATTCAACCTGCTTTACCGCAGGTTTATTTTGAGTTGGCAAAACTGCTGGAAAAACAGGGGCGCTGGGAACGGGCGCTCGATTATTATCAAAAAGTTTTAGAGTTGCAATTGCACGGGTATGGGGAGCAGAAAGAGTGGAAAAAACTGAGTTTTATCTTGCCAGATAGCACTTCTATCAAACCTCCTGACGGTATTTATTTATCGAGTTGGGATTGGCTGGTTAATGCTAAGTTGGAGGCTGACAATTATGTGGAAATATTTTGGCAACCTGCACCCGAAGCAAGTGCAGAAAATATTCCGAATTCCCAATTTGCGAGATCCAATTCCCAATTGGCAAATTCCGATTGTGCGGGGTTAACTTGCGGGCTGTGTTTGCAGCGACTTTCTAAGTGGTTCGATCCGGTGCATTTGGGTTGGGGAATTTGCCGTTTGTCCAACTCGCAACCGCTACCTGTGGAGTCGCCCAAGACTTTTGTGGCGGCAATTCCCAACGGGCGAGTTTGGATTGTGCCGCAGGAAAATTATTGGCTGATTTGCAAGGCGATCGCTGTAATTACTCCTGACAATTATTTGTTGGCTGATGTGTCGAGAGATTATCCGGGATTTTTGCCGGGATGCGAAAAGCATGATGTGAGGAAACACAGCGTTTTTCAGTTAGAATCCTTTCCAGGTTTAAAGCAAATTGACGGTAGCGTGGCGGTGCTTTCGGGTTTGTCTGGAAATGTCTATTTTCACTGGATGGTTGATGTTTTGCCACGGATAGAATTGCTGCGGCACAGCGGTAGGGATTTGGCGGAGATTGATTGGTTTTTGGTGAATAGTTGTCAGCACCAATTTCAGCGGGAAAGTCTAAGAATTCTGGGCATTCCAGAAGAGAAAGTCTTGGAGAGCGATCGCGTGCCTCACATTCAAGCAACCGAGTTGATTGTGCCGTCTTTTGCGGGATATTTGGGCTGGCCTTCTGGGTGGGCGATGGATTTTTTGAGGCGCGAGTTTCTCAAGGAAATTATACCTAGTTCGAGCTATCCCAAACGCATTTACATCAGCCGCAGCAAAGCAAGATATCGACGAGTTTTGAACGAGGAAGATGTGGTTGAGGTTTTGGAGAACTTTGGCTTTGTTTCAATTTTTCCTGAGTCGATGTCTTTGGCAGAGCAAATTGCTCATTTTTCCCACGCTGAGGTAATAGTTGCAGCCCACGGCAGCGGATTGACAAATACAATTTTTTGTGGCAAGGGAACTAAAGTAATTGAGTTGGTGTCGCCTCACTATATCAGCCATTATTACTGGGGAATCAGTCAATATTTGCAGTTGGAACATTACTTTTTAACGGGCGAGGCTTTTGAATGCTATCCTATTAGACAGTTGATGTATCAGAATTCGCTGACTGAGGATATTTTAGTGAACTTGAGTTCGCTGAAAAGGATGGTTGAGGTGGTGGGTTTGAGTTAGTTGGTGTCTGGAGCAAGTTTAATTATGCCCTCGATTGAGAAGATGGAAAAGGCAGCGGTTGATTTGAGTCGGCAAGCAGAAGTTTATTTAGCCGAAGGAAGGTTAAATGAGGCAGTTGCTGCTTGCGAGTCAGCGTTGAAAATTGAACCGAATTTGGCGGCAGCTTGTCAGACGCTGGGAAAGGTGATGCAGGTTCGAGGTGAAATCGAGCAAGCTAAGCAGTGGTATGAAGCGGCGATCGATCGCAATCCAAATTTGCCGGAAGTTTATGCTAATCTCGGCATTTTGTATTCTCAGGGGAAACAGTGGGAAAAGGCGATCGCCAATTGTGAAAAAGCGATTTCGCTAGCGCCGAATTTTGCTGCTGTTTATCGGCAGTTGGCGAGAATTTGGACGCAGTTGGAGAAGCGAGAAGAGGCGGCAGACTGTTGGTATCAAGCTTTTAATATTGAGCCGAATTGGGCAACTGCTGAGGAGCACGTCACTCTGGGAAATAGTTTGGTTGAATTGGGAAAGTTCGATCGCGCTATGGAGTGTTATTCGCGGGCAATTAAGTTAAACCCGCAACTGGCAACAGCTTATCACAATTTGGGGGAAATGCTGATTGGCCAAAAACGGTGGGATGAGGCGATCGCCAATTACCGACAAGCCATTGCCATCAATCCAAATTCGTTTGAATCTTACCACAGTTTGGGTAAGACTTGGGCGGAGCGAGGAGAATTAGATCGGGCGATCGCCTGTTACCGCAAAAGCATCGAACTCAATCCAAATTATGCTCGTGCTTACGTGGGTTTAGGTAATGTTTTGGTGCAGAAGCGCGAGTTGGATGAAGCTATTAAATGTTACCGTCAGGCTCTTGAAATTAATGATAATTCCTACTGGGCATACAATTGTTTAGGGGAAGCTTTGGCTCAAAAACAACTGTGGCCAGAAGCTATTATTTGCTACCGCAAAGCTATTGAATTAAATCCCAATATTCCTTGGTTTTATGTCAATTTGGGAATTGCATTAACCAGTGAACAATCCTGGGATCAAGCTGTGGCTGCTTACCTGCACGCGGTTCAGATTGAGCCGAATTTGACGGGAATCAATCAGAGGTTGGGATATGTTTTGCGGAAGCGCAGCGAATCGGGTTTAGACAGCACAATCGCAACTTATTGTCAAGGTATCGAGGTACTTGCCAGCGGGAAAATTTACCACAAATTGCTGGGAATTGAGTTAGATGGAGCAGAGTTTTATATAAATTTAGGCAATATTTTAGCGAAACAAAAGCTGTTGGAAGGTGCGATCGTATTTTATAGCATGGCACTGAAGATTGAACCCAATGCTGCGGAAGTTGTTGCAAAACTCCAGGAGGTTCGGGCGAAACAACATGAGTTATACGCACAAATTGCCACTTACCGTCGCCAAATAGAAATCGATCCGAGCAATTCTAACCCTTACAACGATTTAGGAAATATTTTACCCCAATTAGGGGAATTGGAAGAAGCAATTATTTGCCACCAAAAAGCGGCAGAATTGAGGAGTTGGCCTGAGTGTGCGGCGAAAGATTATCAATTTACCCAAGATTGGTTTACCCACAATATTCCTATTTGGAAACGGCATTTGCAGGAATTTACCGGGATTACGGATTTTCAAGTTGTGGAAATCGGCAGTTTTCAGGGAATGTCGGCTTGCTGGCTGCTGGATAATATTTTAACTCATCCGACGGCAAAGATTACTTGTATTGATTTGTATTTTCAACAACATTTTAAGGGCAATATTGTTAAAACGGGAGCAGCCGATCGGGTAATTGAATTAGAAGGTTACTCTCAAGATTTGTTAGTGAATTTAAATTCGGAATATTACGATGTTGCTTACATTGACGGCTGTCACAAACCCACAAGTGCTCTGCAAGATGCGATTTTATCTTGGAGGTTGGTGAAAGTTGGGGGCTTGATGATTTTTGATGATTACGAGTTTACGTTTCCCGACAGCCCGGAGCAAGATACTAAAATTGGGATAGATGTTTTTTTGGAGATGTTTGGAAGTCAGTTAGAAGTAGTACACAAAGGCTATCAACTGATTGTCCAAAAAATCGGCAATCAAAGTTTGGGCGCCGAGCAAACTTTGTTGTCTCTTGGTTGGGAAAAGTTGGGGGATATTGCGGCAAATGCGGGTTATTTGGATGAGGCGATCGCCCGCTATCAAACAGCTATTAAAATTAAGTCGGGCAACTACTTAACTTACCACAAGTTGGGTAAAGCTCTGCAAGAGAAAGAACTGTTTGACGAAGCTAGGGCAGCTTACCAACGGGCGATCGCACTCAACCCTAATTTTAGTTGGTCTTACCACTTTTTGGGGGAAACTTTGCAGGCGATTGAGGAACACGAGGAAGCCGCTGCTGCTTACCGCAAAGCTATTGAGTTAAATCCCAATTTTTGTTGGACTTACAACAATTTAGGCGATGTGCTGATGGAGCTTTCTGAGTGGGAGGAAGCTGCTGTTGCTTACCGCAAGTTAGTTGAACTAAATCCCGATTTTTGTTGGTCTTACGACAGATTAGGTAAGGCTTTGGTTGCACTGGAAAATTGGGGAGAAGCTGCCCTTGCTTACCGCAAGTTAGTGGAACTCAATCCCGATTTTTGTTGGTCTTACGACAGATTAGGTAAGGCTTTGATTGCATTGGAAAACTGGGAAGAAGCGGCGGCGGCTTACCGCAAAGCTATTGAATTAAATCCCGATGATTGTTGGTTGTACAATTGTTTGGGGGAAGTTCTGGAATTCCAAGAAAATTGGCCCGAAGCAGCAGTGGCTTTTGGTGGTGCTATTGAGCTAGAATCCGATCATAGTTGGCTGTACAAAAAGTTGGGTGATGCACTGCGGAATCAAGGGGAATTGGAAAGGGCGATCGCAATTTACGAAAAAGGTATCAATCTCGATCCAAAATCCTGTTGGTGTTACGAAGGATTGGGTTTGAGTTTAATGGCTAAACAGCAGTGGGAACCTGCAATCGCTAATTTAGTTCAAGCCCTGCAAATTAAACCCGATTTGTTTGAAGTTTACGATAACATAGGTTATGCTCTGGAACAAAAAGGAGAAGTCGATGAGAGCGAGCGGGGAGAATACAGCAATCAAATCTTACCCTTAAGAATTCTCAAAAAATACTGTGGGTTTACAGAAGATTTGATCGTTGCAGCAGAATCGAATCCGCACCTCACCTGCATTGACATCCATCCTGCGAGTCAAATTAATTTATCTGATTCCAAAACAATCGACAGCAGCCACAGATTTTGGGAGCATCAAAGTCATTCCAGAAAAGCTTTTGTTGCCGTATTGCCAAACGGACGAGCTTGGGCAGATGTGGTGACTACCGCCGTGATTACTTCAAACAATAAACTTGTTACTGATATTTCAATGGGTTGTGCTGAATTGGTAATCACTTCCGACAAATTGCCTCCCGCTGAACACGTCGATGGAAATGTGGCTTTTTTATCTGCTCGCTGGGGTGGAGCCGCTTATTTTCATTGGATGTTTGATGTGATTACGCGATTTGACCTTTTGCAGCGGAGCGGATTGATAGAAACTATAGATAAGTTTGTTGTCAATGCCTCGGATTCTTCCTATCAAGCAGAAACTTTAGAGATTTTAGGAATTCCTCAAGCTAAAATTTTAGAAAGTCGCTGCAATTTACACATTACCGCTGATAAATTAATAGTTCCTTCAATATCTTATGACGGATCTGGGGCAGTTTCAAAATGGAAGTGTGAATATCTAAAACAGACATTTTTAAATGAAAAACAGCCACTAAACACAGACTATTCAGAGCGAATTTATATCACCCGTAAACAAGCATCTTATCGGCGACTCGTCAACGAGGAAGAGGTAATTAAATACTTAGAAAAAATTGGGTTTCGCAGTGTCAAGTTAGAAACGATGTCGGTAGGGGAACAAGCATCATGTTTAGCTGCTGCTAAAGTAGTTATCGCACCTCACGGAGGGGGGTTGACTAATCTAGTTTTTTGCAGTCCGGGAACCAAGGTAATTGAGCTTTTTTCTCCCCTTTACGTGCCGCATTGTTATTGGATGATTAGCAATTTGTGCAGCCTGGAACATTACTATTTACTTGGCGAATTGGTGGATGACAAAATTCAGAAATGTCCGGGACATAAAGATATGCGGGTGGATTTGAACTCGCTGGAAAAATTACTGAGTCTTGCAGGAGTTTTGCATGGATAATAACTACCACAATTTGGGTAATTCCCTGCAAGAAAGCGGTCGGTTTGATGAGGCTGTTGCTGCTTACAAAAAAGCTATTGAATTAAATCCTAATTTTTCTTGGTCTTATCACAGTTTGGGCGATGTTTTGCTGAAACTTGAAAAATGGGAGGAAGCTGTCGCTGCTTACAAAAAAGCTGTTGAGTTAAATCCATATTTTTCCTGGTCTTATCACAATTTGGGCGATGCTTTGCTGAAACTTAGGCAATGGGAAGAAGCTGCTGTTGCTTACCGCTGCGAGATTGCACTCAAATCTGATTTTGCTTGGTCTTTTTGCAATTTAGGCGACGCTTTAACTAAACTCAAACAGTGGGATGAAGCTATCGCTACGTATTTAAAAGCTATTGAAATTGACGGAGATTTGCCGGGAAGTTACGAGAAGTTGGGATATGCTCTCAGACAAACTGAGTCGGATTTAAAGTTGGTTTTAGAACAATATCAATTGCAAATTACACCGGAAAATTGGGAGTTTTATTTGCAGTTAGGAGAGAATTTAGCCAAGTACGATCGCCCAAAAAGCGCAATTATTTTTTACCAAATGCTCTTGACAAAATTGCCTATTTGTGCAAGTCTGTCAGCGGAATTGGAGGAGTTGTTGCAGCAGCAAGAAAAGTGCGATCGCGCATTAGCGTCATCTCGCGCAACTGTCGCCCAAAAACCAGATGATTGCTGGTCTTATTATAATTTAGGTGCTGTTCTGAGCCACCAAAAATATTGGGAGGAAGCGGCGGCGGCATTTTTCCAAGCAATAGAAATAAATCCCGATCTTCCTTGGTGGTTTTATTACAATTTATGGGAAGTTTTTGTTAGGCAAAACAAGTTAGATGAAGTTGAAAATTTGTGTCGCGAAGTTGTTGCAGCTAAACCGGAGGCTTTTTGGCCTTATCTGAATTTGGGGGAAGTTTTGACGAGGCAAGGTAAAATTGCCGAGGCGATTAGCTGTTATCAAACTGTTAGTTTTAAACAAAGTTTTGCATCTATTATCAGTAAGAGAACAGGCAAGATGCCTGTTCCACAATCAGATACAGGCAAGATGCTTGTTCCACAAGCAGATACAGGCAAGATGCTTGTTCCACAAGCAGAGACAGGCAAGATGCCTGTTCCACAAGCAGATACAGGCAAGATGCTTGTTCCACAAAATTGGAACTTAAAAGCCGTTAAAGTTCCTAACTTTATAATTATTGGTTCTCAGCGGTGCGGGACGACTTCTCTGTATACTTATTTAGCTCAACACCCGCAAATTTTGACTCCGATTAAAAAGGAGATGGATTTTTTTTCGTGGCACTTTGACAGAGGGATTGATTGGTATTTGGCTCATTTTCCCCCAATGCCTTCGGGAGAGGAATTTTTGACGGGCGAAGCAAGTCCGAGCTATTTTGACTATCGGGAAGCACCGGAACGTCTCTACACCGCGTTTCCAGAGGCTAAGCTGATTGTACTTTTGCGAAATCCGGTCGATCGGGCGATTTCTCAATTCTACCGCTTGACTGACTTAAATTGGGAAGCGCGATCGCTCGATCGAGTAATTAGCGATGAAATTGAACGGTTGAATCAAAATCCAGAATACATCATCGGCGAGGAACCGGGGAATTATTTAGCTCGCGGTAGGTACATAGAATTTATCAAAAACTGGCGGACTTTCTTTCCCCAAGAACAGTTGTTAATTTTGAAAAGCGAAGATTTTTATGCAGGTGCGGCGACAACCGTCAAGCAAGTTTTAGAATTCTTAGATTTGCCGGAATATCAATTGTCTCAATACCAAAATGCTAATCCCGGTTCTTACCAGCCGATCGATCGATCGGTTCGCGACAGGTTGAGCGATTATTTCCGACCTTACAATCAGGAATTAGAGCAATATTTTGGGAGGCAGTTTGATTGGGAATAAAGTTGAGCTAAAATTAGCTTCTTCGTTACTTAAGATCGCGAATTAAATAACTTACAATTTTAATTGTTATTGTGGGATGGGCGTCCCGCAATTCCAAAAAGGACGGGCGGGACGCCCATCCCACTTTCAAGAGTGGAAGTTATTTAATTCTCATTCCTTACTATGCTAAATCAATAGTTAAATCAGTAAAATCAATTGAACAAATATGTCAAAATGCCAATCAAGTCCTTCTCAGGCTTGACATTTAAGCGAGTTTGATTGTTAACTATAAATAGTCACTCTTAGTTTGGGGGAGGAATTATAGTCATCACCACAAAAAAGGTACTAAAGTTCTAACAGAGCTTCTGAATATACAAGGAATTAAAGAATTAAAGCCCAAACCCTACTCCCCACAAAAAAACTTACTCTTTGTGGAACAGGCAGGAAAGCCTGTTAAGCGAGAATGCTAAAAGATGCAATTGCGAGCACTTTCATCTCCTTTAACTTGCTCTACCACCGCCCTAAAACAGAATACTTAAATCCCCGACTTCTTCAAGAAGCCGGGGATTTAAAACAATAAAACTGCCCCTACAAATTAATGACTACCCGCTCCAGCCGCCCGTTTAAACGCCTCATCAAGCACTTCCGAAAGCGTCGGGTGAGTGTGAACTCGGAATGCTAAAGTATTAACAGAATCGCGCTGGGCGATCGCATTTGCCGCCTCCTGAATCAAATCCGCAGCGTGCAAACCGAAAATGTGAACTCCCAACAACTCCCCAGTATCTTTCCGGTAAATCACCTTAGCCATACCGTCAGTTTCACCCTCCGCAATAGCCTTAGAATTTCCCTTAAAATAACTCTTGACAGAACCGACCTCAAACCCTTCAGTTTTTCCTAACTCCTTCGCCGCAGGTTCAGTCATCCCCACATAGCTAATTTCCGGGTGAGTAAACGCCGCCGCCGGGATACTCAAATAGTCAACTTCGCGGGCACGATCGCAAATATTTTCCACTGCAGCAATTCCCTGAGCAGACGCAGAATGCGCTAACATCATCTTGCCATTAACATCGCCGATCGCCCACAAATTTTGCACCGGTTCTCCCGCCGCCAAAACCTGCATCTTATCGTTAACTGGGATATAACCGCGCATCGTTTCCACGCCAACAGTTTCTAACCCCAAATTCTTACTCACAGGAACCCGACCAGTTGCTACCAAACAAGCATCAACTTCCAAAACTTCGACAACTTCCTTAGTTTTGAAATCAGCTAATTCAATAATTACCGGCGAACCAGGAGTAATCTTCTTCGCCAAAACACCCACTTTTGTTTCAATATCGCGGGGTGCAATTAACACTCGTTCTGCCAACTTAG
The DNA here is from genome assembly GCF_036700325.1 of Microcoleus sp. Z1_B2. NCBI lineage: Bacteria > Bacillati > Cyanobacteriota > Cyanophyceae > Oscillatoriales > Microcoleaceae > Microcoleus > Microcoleus sp. Z1_B2. The sequence goes on along the minus strand of NZ_JAUBOQ010000034.1, from coordinate 53,854 downwards.
CAATATCCGGGTCAAAAGTCGGCATCAATTGGTCTAAAGCTTCAATCATCGTAATTTCGCAGCCCAGGGCCGTGTAAATATCCGAAAACTCCAAACCGATATAGCCGCTACCAATAATTGCAATCCACTTCGGTAGCGATTCCAACCTGACAGCATCATCGCTGGTAAATACAGTTTTGCCATCAATTTCTATCCCAGGGGGGACGAAGGGAACCGAACCGGGAGCGAGAATAATATCCTTGGCGGTAATAGTTTTCTCGCCTTTATCGGTTTCGACGGTAATTTTTTGAGCACTGGCAATTTTGCCCCAACCTTGGATGACATCGACGTTCAAACGTTTGAGGCTGTTAGTCAAGTCGCCACGAAGTTTGCTAACAATAGTATTAGCGTGATTGGCGATCGCCCCGCGATCGAAATCCACACTGCCCAATTGAATACCCAAAGTCTTTAGGTGGTGGGCATTCCGCAAATCTCGCACCCGCCCGGAAGCCGCCAACAGCGCCTTCGAGGGAATGCAGCCCCGGTTGACGCAAGTCCCCCCCATGTCCCCTGCTTCGATAATTGCCACTTTCAGCCCGCAGCTAACCGCGTGTATGGCAGCCCCGTGTCCGCCCACGCCAGCGCCGATAATTGCTAAATCGTAATCAAATCCCTGAGTCACCTTAAAATCTCCTAATGCCTTTGAAATCTTAGGACTCAAGCAAAAAACACCGTATTTCCGTCCTTTCGGGGTGGCGCGTTGCCATCGCAACCCTTGAACAGCGGTAATAGTTGCATAAGTCCTGTCTCCTTATTCTCGACTAGACTAGGGTTAATTAGACAACGAAAGAGCCCTAACTGAGATTTTTTCAGGGTCAATGATTTTGAGCTGGGTCTGCACCAAGTCTCAAATCACTCAGTAAGCGGGTGTAGAGTTAAATATAGTTTGAAGGCTGACAATGCCCGCAGCAGGTTTTATATGGGGCAGCAAGTTCAGCCACAGGCATTCCCATCGCCCGGTTAAATTCTGTCCTCCTGCTTGTTTTAGTCGGTTTTCATGTCTAATATCTGCACGCGCCGGGGCGGACAGAGTTTGTTGGCAAATTTTAGACCCTATGGAGTGGCTTATGACGGATGACGACGACCAGAAAGATTTACGCCGGGCCTCGGCTCAATCATTTTTTGAGTCCCTGGATGAATTGTTCGATTCTATAGAATCGAACAGCACGCAAGCTGCACAACCGAAATCTCCACCGCCTCCGGCTAAACCTTCGAGTCAGTCTTCGAGTTTGCCGAAGAAGACTAGACCTGCGAAAATTAATTTGTCGGATTTTGAAGATGCGATCGCCGATTTGGAACAGTTTATCCAGAGTAAACACTCCAAACGCCCGGAATCCAATCAATAGGACGATGACACATTTTCAAGTAATGACTGTTGACTGTTGACAAGCGAATTTCAAAGGTGGTACCCGCCACGTGATTGATCCGTGGAATCAATCCAAAATCTCAAATCTAAAATCCTCAAGAAAGAGCATTTATCTCGCGCAAGTCAATCTAAAATCTAAAATCTAAAATCTAAAATCTAAAATCGATTGACTGTTGACTGTTGACAAGCGAAAAATTTTAGATTAATGTTCACGCTCCCAGATGAATCTGTGGAGTCAATTTTTAATGTCAAATTCGGCAGCATAGGAATCATTCATCTCTCTGCTCTCTGACTCTGTGATCTCTGTGTCCTCTGCGGTTTAATCATTCCAAAGCAACCAGAATTGATATCAATCTCAAATCTCAAATCTCATAGAATAGAAATGATTCATCTCTCTGTTCTCTGACTCTGTGTTCTCTGTGTCCTCTGCGGTTTAATCATTCCAAATGCCACCGGAATTTATATCAATTCCAAATCTAAAATCGACTGGCTGTTAACGGTGCTTTCGGCTTAACCTGCTTAGGTTGCACCTACAAAACATTCACATTTGCTTGAGGATGGCTTTACAATAATCAAGCCTGATAAATTATCTAAATTTACTATTAATAGCCTTATTTTTAGGCTTTGAGTGCTGCGGTAATTGCCTCGATCGCACTTCGATCGCCCGATCGCCGATCGCACTCACAGGCAACTCCCATTCATCAATATCAAGATCATTGCGGAACTTCACCGGAATATCAGCACCGTTAATAATCGCTCCCAACAGCCGCGGCCCAGATTTATGCGACTCGTCATCCTCAGATTCCAGCAACTGATCTGCAGCCTCAGACAACATACTAGACAAAGTGTAACCAGGCCGCGCCACCAAAATCATACCATCCGTGTACGGTTCCAGCGTCAGCGCGTCGTTGCACTCGCTCAAAGCCGGAGAATCCACAACCACAAAATCAAAGCGGTTGCGAACATCCTCAAACAATCTCCGCATTTCGCTGGATTCTAGTACGGCGGAGGCTTGCCGCAAAAAGCCGGGACTCGGCACAACGTATAGGTTCTCTACCTCTGGAACCAAAAGGACGCACTCGCTAATATTGCCGTAATAGTGCAAAGGTTCCACAGTCGCCAGAGGATCAGCAGCAATTTTCAAAGATTCAACGTTAGAAGCCGATCGCAAATCTGCTTCAATTAGCAAAGTCCGTTTACCCGATCGAGCCGATGCAATTGCCAAATTGTAAGCACTAAAACTTTTCCCCTCCAAAGGCGCCGCCGAAGTCAGCAACACCACCTTCACCGGTTTGTTCCCGATCCGGCGCAAATTAGTACGCAACCGCTCGTAAAACTCCAAATAGGGAGAATTTGCCTCCAAGGCGAGCGGCATTATTTCATCGCCGTAGGAATCAAACACCGTCACTTCAGGCAAAACTGCCAGTATCGGCACCTCTTTTTCCACCAAAGCCGCCCGCACTTCTTCCCAACTGTAAAACTTGCCGTTGAGCATCCCCAACAAAAATATCAACCCCCCGCCCAACAGCAATCCCACAAAGCCGCCCACCGCCAGCATCACGGGCAAACCTCTCTTGTTTGACTCAACGTCATCAGTTTGCGGCAATTGGGCGATTCTCAAACTCCCCGTTGTCTCAGCTACCGCCGCCTCAGCATCTACCAAAGCCGACTGCATCTTGTCGTAGAGAGCTTTTTTGAACGCCACTTGCTGGGCTAACCGCGCTTGTTCTAACTGCTTGTTGGGGATTGTCGCGTGTTCCCGACGCAATTCTTGTTCAGTTTTCTCGATTCCTTGGAGTTGCTGTTGCACCGTATCCCGCTGCGTTTGCAAAGCAATCAAAGTTTGAGCTAACTGCTGTCTAGCCGGATCTAAAGAAGAGTCTACCCGAATTCGATCGGCACTTCTGAGCGGAGCCGCCACCCCGTTACCGCCTAGTACCTCAGACTGCCGCTGCTGCAACTGCTGCTCAAAAGCAAGTTTTTGTTTAAGCAATTCCACAATTTTCGGGTGTTCCTCCTGCAAGTCGCTGCGGAGAATTTTGAGCTGAGATTCGATCGAAAACAATTGCACTCGCAGTTGGGCAATAATTGGATCGGCAGAGAGTGCTTGAGCGACGTAAGCTTGCTCCACATTCAATCCCAAGCGATCCTGCAAACTGTTAATTTGAGCTTCAATTCCTCCCAACTGCACGCGGAGTTGCCGCTGCTGCTGTTGGCTGCTGGTAATCGCTTGCGGCAGTGCACCGCTCTGAGCTGCTAAAATTGAAGTTCCTTCTCGTTTTTCGTAGGCTTCAAGTTTTGCTTCCGTCTCTCTGAGTTCCTGAGTTACTGTCGGCAAACGCTTGTTAATTTGGGCGATCGTCTCACGCAGTCTAGAAGTATTAATACTTTTGCTGTGTTCCACCATTTCGTACATCAGCGTCTTTACTACCGCTTCTGCTTTTTTGCGATCGGCATTTTTATACAATACTTGAATCAAAGCGCTGGGGTCATTATTCTTACTGGGCATTTTTATCTGCACATCTTTTCCCAGCTTTTTAGCCAAAGCTTCTACTTTTTCCGCTTCTTCTTTGTTTAATTTTCCTTCGGGTTTGATGAGTTTTTTCGCTGCTGGTTCAACCACCCTTGTATCCAGCAGCATATCTTTAGTTATTTCTTGTCCTTCCTGTTGGATTTTAGTAGTAGTAGATGAAAAAATCACGCTCGGTCTGTCGTAAGCAAGCGTACCTATTGCAACGTAAACTGGCGCAGGCTTTGGCTGCATGGCAACTACCCCCGACACCCCCACAGTCACCGCGAGAGTAGCCAGTCCCACCCACTTGTATTGGTCGAAAGCAATTAAATAACGTTTAACAACTGATAAAGTCATGACGATTTTAGATTTTAGATTTTAGATTTTAGATTGCTAAGTGTTAACGATAACTAATGATTGCGGACTAATTCTACAAATCCCCCAAAAACCTTAGAACTTTCGGTCGGTGATTAAAACCCATATCGCCTAAGTCATTCTCCATCTTAAATCTTAAATCTTAAATCTTAAATCTAAAATGGTATGACTACCTCTCATTACGTGATGGGCCAAACAAATCTGTTACCCCATTTCTCAACTGCTCAAAGAACAGAATAAATCCCAAAGTATCCCGGAATGGTCGAGTAAAAGTATTGATTACATAACCAATGCGCTCTACCAAATTCCTACCAATCACAATCACATCATTATCTTCGAGCATCGGGTTCTGAGAAACATTGCCCTCCAAAGCAGCTTTAGCATCTATCGAACGGTTGATTGCTCTACCTTGCTTTTCGTCGAACCGAATCAGGGCTATTTTTCGCAAGTCAGCAAGATTAACAGGCAAGTTGTTGAGAGCATCCAAAAACCGACTGCCATTTTCAACATAGAACGAGGTCAAACCACCACTAGCGTAACTCAAAACTCGAACGTAGATCCTGGGCTTAATCAAAGTAGACCGCGAAACCAGAGCTTTATCGTAGTCTAGGTTTTTGGTACTAGCGTCCAATTCCGGGATGACAATCACATCTCCCGATGCCAAAGGAAAATCGAACAAATCGTTACCGTTTGCTAGGGGAGTGTAGAGGTCGATTGGTTCCTCCACCGAGGAGCCGTCCATCAGCGTCCGCCGCACTCGCACCTCCCGCAAATCGGCTTTTCCCGTGACTCCCCCCGCAATCGCCAAAGCAGCCGAAATTCGACCAGAACCCGCAGGAAGCGTGTAAAAACCCGGTTTGCTGACTTCTCCGGTGACAGTGATTTGGACGGGGACAGCAGCAGCAGCGAGGCTGTACCTGGACGCCAAATCTCGATCGGAGTTGCGATCGGGCGTAACCTGTTTATACGGTACGACGATCGCATCTCCATCTTCCAAACGCAAATCCGGTGGAGCAATACCAGTTTGCAACGGTGTCAAAATATCAACAACTTGCTCCGCCACAGCACCGGAAGGCAGAGTCCGCCGCACCCGCACCCCTCGCAGTTCCGCCGTAGGATTAGTCCCAGCAGCCGCCGCCAAAGCCGCAGGAAGCTGGGGAGTTTGCAGCGGATAAAAACCCGGTCTGGCAACTTCCCCCGTCACCGTCACCACTACGGGGCGCTGAACCAGCAAAGCAGCCGAGACTTGAGGATTTTTGATAAATTGACCAAAGCGCTCCCGGAGGCGCTGCTGTGATTCTTCGACAGTAAGACCGCGCACATTTACTGTTCCGATTAGCGGCAGTACAATTACCCCTTCAGGGCTGATTGCACCTGTAAAACCTAGCTCAGGGAAGCGCTGAACTTGAACAGAAATCTGGTCTCCCGGCCCCAGGCGGTAGGGCCGATTCCGAAAAGCTGGGTTAATATCCCGGTTGAAATTGGCAGGCGGCGGTGGCGGTACAGGCGGTGGCGGTGGCGCCACGAGTCGCTCGTCTCTTGGAACAACAGATTGAGCTAAAGCCGTTTCCGAAAAAATTTTGCTATTAACACCCCAGAATACAGCAGCAAAAGATAGAGTCCAAGCAGTTGAATACAGGCCTGCCAAGGAAAAAGCGAGGCGATTTTTAATTGTGGATTTTTCCCGCATTTTCAGAGGATTTAAGAAAGTAATATTTTGAATAATGCTCTGACTGGTAAGTTTCATCTAAATATAGCGACGACAAAAAACAATAAGATATTTTCGTGCGGGTTGAACTAGAATATTGACTAGGAAGCAGTAGATTTTGGCAAAACTCGCCCACGCCCTAGGCTGATTTATTTGCACCTACCTGCTTACTAAAACCGAAAAGTTTCTGTAATTAATTTAGCCTGGACACTTTCGGCAAGAGATTCCAGCAATGGTTGAGCTATCTTAATGTCGCCCTGGGGTTGAATGGGAAGGATGATACTGATAGCAACCCAAGAGGCGCGGCGGTTCGAGAGTCTAGCAATGCTGTCTTCCCAAAACCAGCGACTGGTTGTTGGAGAACCCCCGTTAGGCCAAGCGTACCACTGCACGACAGCAAAAGTTTGTTGGCGAGTCCAGCTTCGGAAAAACCTCGCCTCGACAGTAGGCGGTGGCTGGCCGGGTATTGGTGCTAATTTAACTGTAAACCTCAAAGTGCGATGAGAATCGGTTTGCCATCGGTGAAATCCATCGATATCTAGCCATTCTACTTGGGGCTGGTTTTTGGGGTAATTTTGAGGCAACAGCAATAAAATGGCAATTGTTTTATCCTTTTTAATTTCTTGAACTAACCATCTGTGAGTGCCAATTTGGACGTTATTCTGAACGGCTATAACCTGCCACCCAGGAATTTTTATCCCGTTTTGGCGTACACTTCTTAATTGCTTGAGGTTGGCAAGGGTTGGCGGGTTTGTCCAAGGCCACCTTCCCGTCGCGTAGCCGGGAATTGCTACTGCCCCAACTAATACCAGCAAAAACACCAGTACCATAATTTTAGATAATTGATACCGCCGCAGGAGTTTCTGTGCTGAAATCATCTGTTTCATTAATTGCCAGACTGACTTGGGAAATACTTTTCCATTCCGTTGAGGAGAAGTACCAATAACCCTAGTATACAAGCAGAATATAAATCTCCGCCCCATCCGGCGTGCAGCCAAGTAAAAAGCGCCTCTCTGTCGGTTCCGTGAAAGTAAGTTAGCAAAGTATTGCGAAAAATGTTGGAAGTGATGCTAATAATGGATGTAATCACTAAAAACAAAAGACTTTTTTTGCCCGAGTTCCAAACTCCCGTCCAATCCAGCAGAATTAAGCTAACGTAAAGACTGGTAAACAGCATTTTCAAGCCTGCACAGTGTGGAGCAACTTCTACAATGCGATCGTTCACGTACAGATAAATTTCTTCCACTCTCACGTTGATACCAACCTTAATTAATATCCAGCCTGATGTTTCAGCAATGAATTGCTGTAAGGGCAAGGCGTAGGGTTCTATGAGGTAAGGAATGTGGTTTGGCGAGGCCAGAAATACGAATAAAAGCGGCATCGCCTGCAATTTTAAGCCGGGAATTCCTTTTAAAGATAAGCAAATGCTGGCCAGCATTATGGGAAGGGATAAATTTACTAAATCGCTCAAGCGACTCAGATAAAAAAGCGTGGCTAGTACCAGCAAAAAGCCTCCCAAAGGATGCGGTGAATTGGGCAAGTTGCGCCAGCACTTTCGGTTCATCCAAGCAATATAAGCTGCGTAGGGTAAACCAATTAGTCCGTGGCTGAAATATTCGTGTTCGAGGCTGATGGTTTTGTTGAACCAGCCGTCGTACCAGTGTACTAGCAAGGGGGCGTACAGCAGCACTAGGAGCGCCGTGATACCTTCCCCCAGGAGGTATCGCTTGAAAACAATGCGAATTTTGCGCTGGATTTGCATGGTTTGAGAAGTTTTAAGATTGCCGCGCTGGATTCGCAACGCTTTGGGGTTTTAAAGTGTGAGTTAAAGATTTGTTAATTCCCGACATCAGGCATCAATATCAATAAAGGACTCTCGCGCAGGGTGGGGGCGGGTTTATTTAACCTGTCTGCACCCTTTAAAGCTATTGGTGAACCCGCCCCTACGGGTTTTTGATATGGGTGCCTGATGTGAGTTAATTCGGAACTTAAATGCTTTTATAACTGCACTCTACTGCTGGAAACAGGTTCCGCATAACTTTTATGAACAATTAGCAATTCAATGATAGTACGATCGCCCGAACAACTTGCTCGATCTGAGTATTGCTCAATCCGGGATACATTGGCAATGATAAAATTTGTTGGCACAGGGTTTCTGCGTGGGGGAAGTCGCCCGGATTGCCTAAGTTTTGGTAGGCGGGTTGCAGGTGACAAGGTACGGGATAGTGTATACCTGTTTGAATGCCGTGTTGGGCGAGTTTTTCCTGAAGGGTGTTGCGGTTGAGCGAGCTTTTCTCCGTAATTTGGATAACATAGAGGTGATAAATGTGACCGCTGCTGCTGTGGTTGGCGATGGGTACAATGCCTTTGCGTTTCAGGGGTTCTAATAGACTATTGTAGTGTTGGGCGGCGGCGGCGCGATCGCGATTCCATTTTTCTAAGTAAGGCAATTTAACATTGAGCACGGCGGCTTGCAAATTGTCGAGGCGGCTGTTGCTGCCGATTTCGGTGTGCAAATATTTGCTGGGTGCTCCGTAATTGCGGAGAGTTCGCATTTTTTCTGCGAGCTCTGCATCGTTAGTAATTAACATCCCGCCGTCGCCAAAAGAACCGAGGTTTTTGCTGGGATAAAAGCTGAATGCTGCTGCTTTTCCAATGGAACCCGCGCGGTATCCTTCTCTTTCGGCTAAGTGCGCTTGGGCGGCATCTTCAAATACGATCAAATCGTGGCGGTTCGCAAAATCTAAAAGCTGTCCCGGCGATACCATTTGACCGTAGAGGTGTACGGGAATAATTGCTTTAGTTTTTGAGGTAACTGCTGTTTCGGCTGCTGTGAGGTCAATCAGGGCGGTTTCCGGGTCGCAATCTACAAGAATAGGTATAGCTTTGGCTTGGAGGACGGCGATCGCGGTGGCGATAAAAGTGTTAGCGGGTATGATAATTTCGTCGCCCGGATTAATGCCGCAAGCTTGGAGTCCCAGAGCGATCGCATCTGTTCCGCAAGCCACTCCTACGCCGTATTTTACTCCAGAAGCTGCTGCAAATGCTGTTTCAAATTCGGTGAGTGCTTGGCCTAAAATAAAGTCTCCTTGCTCGATTATTTTCCCAATTATTTCTGTTATTTGAGATTGGATTGGTTGGTGTTGCAGGGAGAGATTTACAAACGGAACTTGGGGCGGGCGACTACTCATATATCAGAGGGATACGAATTATTTATATTAACATTTAGGTGCGGATATCTTTTAATTTATTTTTTACCGCAGAGGGCGCAGAGAGCGCAGAGTAAAAGAGGAAGAGAGGAAGAGAGGAGAAAGCATCGCGCACTTTTCTGGAGTTGTCAATTAAATCAAGGTTTTTCTGTAATATAGAATCAGATAATTTTCCAGCAAGCGAAATCATGGAATACAAAAAACTCGGCGACAGCGATTTATCAGTATCTGAAATCTGTTTGGGTACGATGACTTACGGCCAGCAGAACACCGTTGCCGAAGCGGCCCAACAGCTCGATTTTGCGATCGATAGAGGAATCAACTTTATCGATACGGCAGAAATGTATCCTGTCCCTGGAAAGGCGGAAACTCAGGGAAAAACAGAGGAATATATCGGCGAGTGGTTGGCGAAACAGCAGCGGGATAAAGTCATTATAGCGACTAAAGTGGCGGGCAGAAGCACTCGATTAAAGTGGATTCGGGAAGGGAAAAATCAGATCGATCGCCCAAATGTCGAAAAAGCCCTGAATGACAGCCTGAAGCGCTTGCAAACTGACTACATCGACTTGTATCAGATCCACTGGCCCGATCGCTACGTGCCGCTATTTGGCGCGCCGGATTACGACATCGCCCAAGAGCACGAAACAGTACCAATTTTGGAACAGTTAGAGGTATTTGCTGACTTGATTAAAGCTGGCAAAATCCGCTATTTAGGTTTGAGTAACGAGACGCCTTGGGGAGTTTGCGAGTTTTGCACGTTGGCTGAAAAACACGGTTTGCCGAAGGTTGTTTCGATTCAGAATGCTTTCAGTTTGAGCAATCGGACATTTCACTTGAATTTAGCCGAAACTTGCCGTTTTAAGAATGTGGGATTGCTGGCTTACAGTCCTTTGGGATTTGGGCTGTTAACGGGTAAATACTTGAATGGAATTCCCGAAAATTCTAGGTTGGCTTTATTCGCTGGATTTGGTCAGCGTTACGATAAAACTAATCTGAATGATGCGGTGAAAGCGTATGTTGAGATTGCCGGGAAACATGGGATAAGTCCGGCGCAGATGGCTTTGGCGTATGTGCGATCGCGCTGGTTTGTAACTAGCACTATTATCGGTGCAACCAGTCTGGAACAGTTGGAGGAAAATATCGGTAGTTTGGATGTGAATTTGGATAAGGATATCATAGCGGAAATCGATGCGGTGCACGCTAAGTATCCGAATCCGACACCGTAAGATATCTCGGCGGTTGAAACCGCTTCTTGTCAAACAAAGTCCGCCTGCGCGGACTAAGAGATAGATGGGAAATTTAAGCCGGATTTGATATTAGTAGGTTGGGTTGAGGTAACGAAACCCAACTTACCATTGACTAGGAAAAGCATTTTTAATTCGATCGCACTCAAGTATTAGATGTGCTCAGAGGTTTTCTTCAGGAAGTGATGCAGCTAGCTGTAGATAAGGGTTACATCACGTTGGAAGAGAAGGAGGAGTTTATTAGTCCGGCTTTTGCTAGCAGTACGGATGTTGTGGTATTAGGCAAGTAGTTGGTTTGGGTGGTGTTTTGGGCGGGCGATCGGCGTTACAGCCCAAGAGTGGCAACGAGTACATGAGTTAAGACGGTAGCCATCGCTCTACCTCTTAGGTGTTACAATTTATTACATTTTTATACATTAAGTGAGCAAAAGCGAGATAATTCTGGGAAACAATGACTAATTTAGGGATTTGTAACTCTATGAGTGAAAAAATATTTTCCCCCCTGGTACAAGATAAGACAAGAACCCAAAGTGAAAGCATACAAACCGTTGTTTTAGGATTAAAAAATGGGCTAGTATACATCCCAGACTATCAGAGAGATGCGGAGCAATGGGACTCTCGAAAGAAATCTTTATTTATCGAGTCTCTTTTGAATAATTTAACGATTCCTGCTTTCTTTTTTGGTGAAGATGAAGAGGGAAATAACGAGGTTATCGATGGGCAACAAAGGCTGAACACCATTTGGCAATTTGCCGATGATAAATTCACGATTAGCAATAATTCATCAATCGAATATTTAGCTCCTTTATCTGCTTTATATGCTGGAAAGAAGTTTAGCCAATTAAGTCAAAAATTAAAAACTCTATTTAATACTTATCCACTAACAATAATTTATATTCCTAAAAGTATACCTTTACAGACAAAACTGGAAATATTCCGAAGAATCAATGAGGGAGGAACTCCTCTTTCTGGTCAAGATATTCGCTTGGCATATTATAGCCAGTCTAAAGCTGTTACTTTTATTCGTTTAGTCGGAATACATGATGACCCTAATGAAATAGATGAAACAGTATTGGAGGATAATGAGGAGATTGAGACTATTAAGAAGCCATCACAGCGGATGCTTGAGTTAGCTCAAAATAAAGGGCTTTCAAATCCTTGGGATAAGTATCCTGATGCGAAAGATATGTGGTATCAATGGTGGGAAGGAAAAGAAAAGGCAAAAGGGCAAACCCCTTCTTTGATGTTCTTATGGTATTTAGTCTGTCTTGAACGTCTTTCACTTGACAATCTTTTAAAAAGAGGTTCACATTTAAAATTGCTATTTGGAGGGCAGACAGAGAATGCGTTAGATATTTATTGCAATCAGCTTCAATATCAAGAATTTGAAGGAAAGTTGCAAACGAACATAATTGCCAATTTAGACCTTATAAGTGTTGATTATTTTCAAAAATTTGCTGAGTGGATGGAAATTATCTTAGGTAGAGCAATGGCTGGTGTAGGGGTGGACAAATATAAACAGATTGCTTTATTTATTGCAGGAGCGGTCGAATTAAAGATAAGTCCAGTCAAAGTGTCAGATAGACAATGGAATTTAATTAACAACTTTATCCGTAAACCCAGAGAAACAGGGAAAAAAATACTAGCACATGATGATGGATATCCTGAAGCTAAAGGAAGTTGGGGTGGGAAAAGAGGACAAAAAGAACAGTGTGATGCTGCTGCTGAAATAGCAAGAACCATTTTGAAGTTTTGATGAAGTAATAAATATTAAATGCTGTTTGATCTTCCAGCAGGGCTACAGTCATGCGACCCTAGAAGCAGAGCCTTTCCTATATCCTGGAAAGAAGCTTACTTTAGGTTACACTTTAGTAACGAGTTAAAAGGTTATGTTTGCCCTCTCTGCACAAGAGTGTTTCGAGGCCCCAAAGGTTTTAAAGAACTTAAAGCCGATCATATTCACCCTTTTAGTAAAGGGGGATTAACCAGTTGGAATAATCTACAACTTCTCTGCTTTAAATGCAATGGTCACAAAAGTAATAAGCTCTAGACCAAATAGGACACGACATTAAGAAATTTAATAATCTAATCTTGCTCAAGAATGCGATCGCTGCATCTGCTGTGTCGCGATCGCCCTTCCCATCCAAAAAATAAGACAATGGTAAAAGGCGATCGCACTTCACCTCAATGCTTAATACGATCGCACTTTTTGCTGTTTTTCCTGCAAAAACTCCGCAAAGTCGCAGACTTCAGCCACTAACTCGTCAGGTAAATTATTTAAAACCGACAGTAAATGCTCTCGAATCCCCATCATTTGGTCGGCAGATTTTACTAATTGCAACTGATGCGGATAAACTGTTTCAACACCAATCGTTTCCATAAATGCGCCCGGTTCATCCTGAGTTGCAGGCACAAAATCCCCGCCAACTTCTGCTTTCACCCATCCCCCAAATAATTCTACTAAATAAGCTTCACCGTTCTTTAAAACCTCAACAATTGTCCCGGCTGTTTGTGGCGGTGCAATCTCGCCATCAGCGAGGGCGACTGCTTCGGTTAAAGTCACTGCATCCAATAACTGAAATTTGCTCATTCCTGTCTCCCAAAGCGTTGAGGAAATGCGGTAACAAATCTAGCAATATCTTCACCAAATAAAACAATCCAACCTGTACGGATTTGCCAAGATACTTCCGATCGCCCTGTAACTAAAATAATAGCTTGGTAGCGTTCTCCATAGTCATTCTGTCCGGCTGGCTGTAACAATTCTAGCGAGATTTGGGCTATAATTGCGTCTCGAATCGCCTCCGGTGACTCAAACCCCATCACCTCCCGCCAGAATTTCTGCTTATCTCCGCCTACTCCTGCTTCCGTGGCCCTGCTGAAGAGATATTGCGCCTTAGCAATGGGAAACTCTAAACGAGTGGGTGCATTCATAGCATTGAGGTTGAGAGTTGATACTGGAGGGTAGCTTTAATATCCTCAGCTTCCAAATAAGGATAAGCTGCCAAAATTTCCTCTACACTCATCCCATTTGCTACTAAACTCACTACCAAAGAAACAGTAATTCGCATTCCTCGAATGCAAGCTCTTCCTCCCATAATTTTTGGATCGAAGGTAATGCGATCGAACATCATATCCTCCCACTCTTCCTTAATGTCCCAATAGCTTATCCCGCAAATGCTTAATCCGATCGCGCAATTTACCCGCCTCCTCAAACTCCAACTTCTTAGCCGCCGCCTTCATCTGCGCTTCCAACCGCCCGATTAACTGAGGAATCTCATCCAAAGATAACTCATTTACCTGTTCGTAAACCTCCTCCAACTGCTGAGAATTCAGCTTGCGCGACACATCCAAAAATGCCAAAATCGCATTACTCGATCGCTTTTTCGCGATCGGCTGCGGCGTAATCCCGTGCATCTTATTGTACGCTAGCTGAATCCCCCGGCGTCGATCGGTTTCGTCGATCGCCTTAACCATACTGTCAGTCAAATTATCCGCGTATAAAATAGCCTGTCCCTGAACGTGCCGCGCCGCCCTTCCAATCGTTTGAATCAACGAACGTCCCGATCGCAAAAACCCCTCTTTATCCGCATCCAAAATTACCACCAGCGAAACTTCCGGCAAATCCAAACCTTCCCGCAGCAAGTTAACACCAATCAATACATCAAACTTACCATCCTGTAAATCTTGGATAATTTCGATGCGTTGAATCGACTGGATTTCCGAGTGCAAATACCGGACTTTAATAGCCCTTTCCTGCAAATATTCCGTTAAATCTTCCGCCATCCGCTTGGTTAAAGTCGTCACCAAAACTCGCTCGTCCCGACTTACTCTCTCCTTAATTTCCCCCAACAAATCATCAATTTGTCCTTCCGTCGGGCGCACGAAAATAGTCGGATCTATTACTCCGGTAGGGCGAATTACTTGCTCTGCAACTCTGCCTTCAGATATTTCCATTTCCCAATCCCCAGGCGTAGCAGAAACAAAGATGCACTGATTCTCTTTTGCCCAGAATTCCTCTGCTTTTAAAGGGCGGTTATCGGCAGCGCTGGGCAAGCGAAAACCGTGTTCTATCAATACTTTTTTCCGCGCTTGGTCGCCGTTGTACATTCCCCGAATTTGCGGCACTGTGACGTGGGATTCATCTATCACCAACATCCAATCTTTCGGGAAATAATCAATCAAACATTCTGGCGGTTCCCCGGCATTTCTCCCTGCTAAATGCCGCGAATAATTCTCGACTCCGTTGCAGTAACCTACCTCGCGCAGCATTTCCAAATCGTAGCGCGTCCGCTGTTCCAACCGCTGAGCTTCTAATAGTTTACCCTCTTTTTCAAATTCTGCCAGTCGGTCTTCTAATTCGAGTTCTATCCCTTGACAAGCAGCCTCTAATTTATCTTCTGCGGTGACAAAGTGGCGGGCTGGATAAATATTTAAAGCCGTCGAACTTTGCAGAATTTTACCTGTTACCGGGTCAACGTAGCGAATGGCATCGATTTCATCCCCGAAGAATTCAACGCGAATAATTCTATCTTCGTAAGCGGGGCCAATTTCCAAAACATCGCCTTTGACGCGAAATTTGCCTCTGCCTAAATCTATATCGTTGCGGCTGTATTGGACGTTGACTAAATCACGCAAAACTTGCCGCTGGTTGACTTCCATTCCTACTCGCAAAGGAATAGCAGCTTTCAGGTATTCTGCGGGCATTCCCAAACCGTAGATGCAGCTAATTGAAGCAACTACAATCACGTCGCGGCGTTCAAAGAGCGATCGCGTGGCGGAGTGCCGCAGCATATCTATCTCGTCGTTAATTGCTGCCGTTTTCTCAATGAAAGTATCGGTGACGGCAATGTATGCTTCAGGTTGGTAGTAGTCGTAATAACTGACAAAGTATTCGACTGCATTGTTCGGGAAAAAATTTCGCAGTTCGTTGCACAGTTGAGCTGCCAGGGTTTTGTTGTGTGCTAAGACTAACGTGGGTCTGCCGATTTTTTCAATCACCGAGGCAATGGAGAAGGTTTTGCCCGTACCTGTGGCACCGAGTAAGGTTTGAAATCGATCGCCCGCTTCGATGCCTTTGACAAGTTGCTCGATCGCTAGCGGTTGGTCGCCTGTGGGCTGGAAGGGCGCTTGCAATTGAAAAGATGCTGCCGCAGTTACCATAGGAAAATGTAGCTATTACCCATAAATCTTAACAAAAATGCAGAGATTCTGCAATTTCTCTAAGAAAATAGTTAGACTTTTTGACACTCCCCAGCTATCAAGGCGAGGGGATTCTTTGTTCACAGACTCAACTTGCTTGCGACTGGATTTCTCCAGCCAAAGTAGAGGTCGAATCTCCCAAAGCGTTCGGGTCTTTGACCCAAGTTCCGGTATGCCCTACCGTACTCAAGGCTAATTTCAGAATGTTAATCGCGGCGTTCCAATCCCTATCCATAACAAATCCACATTCACAAACGTGGGTTCTTACGGATAGGGATTTTTTGACGATTGCACCGCAGTTAGAACATTTTTGCGAAGTATAAGCAGGATTGACAGCAACCGTTACCCTGCCAAACTTTACGCCAAAATATTCCAACCACTTCCTGAATTGATACCAACCAGCATCGTTAATCGATTTAGCCAGACAGTGATTCTTTGCAAGATTCTTAATCCTCAAATCTTCGTAGGCGACCAAATCGTTAGATTGGATTACGTAACGCGCCAGTCTCTTAGCGTGTTCTTCACGTTGCCTACTTATTTTGAGGTGTGCTCGCCCTAATCGATTAATTGCTTTCTTTCGGTTGGCAGAGCCTTTCTTTGTGCGAGAGACACGTCGCTGTCGAAACTTCAACCGTTTCTCGCTTGTTCGGTAAAACTTGGGATTTGGTTCAGTGTGACCGTCGGAGTCTGTATAAAACTCTTTCAAGCCCACGTCCAATCCAACTGTTTTACCTGCTGGCGTTGTATCTACATTGTGATCAGCACTGATTGCCAACTGAACGTAGTAGCCGTCAGCGCGACATATTAAGCGAACTCGCTTGATCTGATCGATTTGGTAGAAGTTAAGATCCCACGTCCCTTTTAGTTTGAGCTTGCCAATTCCCTTTTTGTCAGTGAATGTGATTTGCTTCCGAGTTTCTGAAAGTTTCCAACCGCTGACTTTGTACTCAACAGACCGACTGTTTTTCTTGAAAGTCGGATAGCATTTCTTTCCGGGAACGGCTTTCTTGCAGTTGTCGTAAAACCGAGCAATCGCAGAATAAGCCCTTTCCACAGAAGCTTGGCAAGCACTAGAATTCAAATCTTTGACAAAGGCAAACTCTTCTCTGAGCGCAGTGATGTGCCGATACAAGTCTTTTTGCCCTACTCCTCGGTTGTCTATCCAAAATCGGATGCACTTGTTCCGAACGAATTGAGCAGTTCTGATTGCCTCGTCTATTGCTGCGTACTGATTTGGTTTGCCTTTAGCCTTGAATTCTAAAACGAACATTTTACGTGAGAACTCGCTACGTTAAAAGTCTAACACAAAGCCGTCCTATAAGGACGGGGCTTTAAACCCAAGTTTTTGGTAATATTATTTTAATCATCGGCCCAAATAGAAAGCAGAAAGCCCACAAAAGCAGTTGTCCGAACCCAGCAATCAACAGTAATAAGCGAGGAAAAGAATTATGGATACGAGGAGCACAGGTACAGGCAAAGGCAAAGCACTCGCCCGCCGCGGCAAAGGCAGTTCCAAAAGCCAACCGACAGAACCCACGGATGCCAAAGCAACAGGAATTCAACTTTATCGGCCGCAACTCATGCATGACAACCGCCCCGTCGGCCCCGACGATTTTACCATCAGCGAGACCGTCTCGATATCGGGGAACCGCCCGATCGGCACTAGCACCCTGCATATCAGCGAAACCTACGGCATTGTAGGCAATCGCCCGATCGAATCCAGCGACTTTGAAGTGGTTGCTACACTCGGCAATCGCCCGATCGGTTCCAGCGCCATGCAAGTCAGTGAAATGTTCAGTATGTCCGGTGCTCGCCCTATTGCAATCAGCACTCTTCACATTGATGAAGTTTACTCCACAATGGGAGGAAACCGCCCTATTGCCTCAAACGAAATTGACGATAGCTCGACATTAATGGGCTTCTTAGATTAATTAGTCAATTGTTAGTTGACCGTTGTCAGTTGTCAGTTGACTGTTGTTATTTCTTATTGGTTACCTGCTACTAATAAGCAATAACCATAGCACTTCTGGGTTTAATGAAGTACGTCTGGTAATTGGTAATCGAGAGGGATGTATAGCGGTTTTCTCTTGAAGTGAAATGCTAATCTGTAGGGTGCGTCGCCCTCAGATGAGAAATGAAACTTGCAGATTTTTCCGGGCGACGCACCTTACCCTTATCAATAGCGGATCTAACAATTTGTGGCGTCCAGAACAGTAATAATTACAGTCAACAGTCAACAGTCAACTAACTACTTCCCGATACCCTGATATTTACTCAATAAAGCAGCAAAGCGCTTGTAATCCACAGGCTTCCTCACATACTCCGCCGCTCCAAATTCCAAACCCTGATTTTGGTCGTCCAAAAAAGTTATCATAATCACTGGAATATCAACCAAATCTCGATCGGCTTTCAGCGCAGACAGCACCGCCCAGCCGTCCATACTTGGCATCATCACGTCCAGAATAATCGCGTCGGGCAGCAACTCCTTCGCCAACAGCAGCCCCCCTTCACCGCTAGCCGACGATCGCACCCGAAATCCCTGTTTCGACAAGCAGCGAGTCATCAAATCCCGCGCATCTGGATCGTCATCAATCACCAGCACCGTAGCAGCATCGGGCAGATCCAGCGGTTGCGATCGCACTTCTTTTTGCTTCGCTTCAGTCGCCGCTACACTCGTTTCCAACTCCTCGCCATACTTCGGCTGCATTTCTTCAATTTCTCGATCTTCCTGCGCTTCTTTTGGGTTTTTAACCGCAATCGGCAACCGGATCGTAAAACTAGAACCGCAGCCAAACTCACTCTCAACGGTAATGTCTCCGCCCATCATCTGGCAAAACTTCCGGCTAATTGTCAGCCCCAAACCGGTGCCACCGTATTTGCGGGTAGTAGAATCGTCCGCTTGAGCGAAAGCTCCGAACAGCCTCGACACCTGATCCTCAGTCATGCCGATGCCACTATCGGTGACTTGAAACACGATCGACGGCTGTTGACACCGAGAAGGATCTGCCGAGAGTTCTTCGGAATTGCCGACCGACAAAACCTCCCCTTCTTCCTTCCAAACATTAATCGTAATTTTGCCTCGATCGGTAAACTTAGCAGCATTGCTCACCAAATTCAACAGCGCTTGTCGCAGCTTCGACGAATCCGAGTAGATCGTGCCAATATTGCGATCGCAATTGACGATCAAAGTATTGCCATTTTTCCCTAGCGTCGGTTGAACAGTAGTGACAACTTGCTCGATCAAATCCCACACCTCAAAAGTCTCCAAGAAAAGAGTCATCTTTCCTGCTTCAATTTTAGAAATATCCAGGATGTCACTAATAATGTAGAGTAACTGCTTGCCAGCCATATTAATGCTTGCCAAATCCATCACAAACTCTTCTTCGCCGAGTTCCAGAGCCTCTTCTTGCAGCAGCTCGCTGTAGCCGATAATCGCATTCAAGGGCGTCCGCAACTCGTGAGTCATATTTGCCAAAAAAGTG
The DNA here is from genome assembly GCF_036700325.1 of Microcoleus sp. Z1_B2. NCBI lineage: Bacteria > Bacillati > Cyanobacteriota > Cyanophyceae > Oscillatoriales > Microcoleaceae > Microcoleus > Microcoleus sp. Z1_B2. Next base: position 34,720 of record NZ_JAUBOQ010000034.1, on the reverse strand, counting down.
CTTTTTGCCCGGTTGGCAGCTTCCGCAGCATTCTTAGCGACTTCCAATTCCTCCGATCGTTCCTCTAGCTGCTGCTGCCGCACCTCCAAACCGTTGAGCAAACTGCTAATTTGCTGAGCCATTGTATTGAGAGTAGAAGATAGCACCCCGATCGCGTCATTAGAAACCACCGGCGATCGAGCCGTCAAATCACCGCTAGCCATCTGTTCGGCAGTTTCCCGCAGCAAGCCGAGATTCCGAATAATTGCCGACACCGACACAAAACCCCCTATTCCCGCGATCAAACTCAAAGCCAAAGCCCCCATCAGCCAGTGCTGAGTGCGGCTCGCCACAAACAGAGTTTGCTGCACCAACACCGCCATTGCGGCCTCAGAAACCCCCGCAGGAGCTGAGGCCGCCTCTATTGCCAGCAAATAGTTCTTCATCTCCACAGAACCCATCCACCCGACTCCCACCGCCATCCAAGTTATCAGTACCAAGATGACAAACAGCCCGCTCAAAGACGCCCGAGTTCCCAGAGAAATCCCCCTCGTAGCAAGTGCCGCCGCCCAAGGATAGCCCTTGAGAAAAGGATCGGGCCGAACCGGTGCGCCGGAATTCCAAATCTCCTCAATTTGACCGTCCAGCCTCACCTTGCCAATCCGCACTGTTTTCCAAATATGCTGAGTTTGGGCATCTATTTTTACCTTCCCCGAAGGCGCTGCAAACTCAATATTTTTAGCAGCCGCCCTGACTTTAACCACATTTGTCGAACCAGCTTTTTCTACTGCTTGCTTCCACAGGTAAACGCCCAAATAAGCTGCTTCGATCGGGTCATCCGTGACTCGATTTTCCCCGTATCGGGCTTTATAAGCCTTGACAAATTTACGATTTTCCGGTGTATCCACCGTTTGAAAATAGTTCCAAACCACCAAATGTCCAGCAATATTGGACGGCCCGATCGCCCGCACTTCCTCTTCTGCTACGCTAACCGACATCACCGGCAAATCATCGGGTTTCACGCCAGCTTCCCGCAACTTTTGGAAAAAAGCCACATTGCTGTCCCCGTTGAGAGTGTTGAGAATCGCATCCGGTTTCACTGCTAAGATATGTGCGATCGCCTCGCCCACTTCCCTCGAACCCAGCGGCAGATACACTTCCCCCGCCAACTCTCCCCCCAGTGCCGCCAGTTGAACTTTCACAATCCGATTTGCCGTGCGGGGAAAGATATAATCCGAACCCAACAGGAAAATTTTCCGCTTCCCCTGTGCCAGCAAGTAATTCACCCCAGGCACAATCTGTTGGTTTGGGGCAGCACCAGTGTAGAAAATATTCGGACACTTTTCTAGCCCTTCATACTGCACCGGATAGAACAGCAAACCGCTGCCGTGTTCAAAAACCGGCTGTACAGCTTTGCGGCTCGCCGAAGTCCAACAGCCAAATACCACCGCCACCTGCGCTTCTAGGAGCAATTGCTTAGCTTTTTGAGCAAAAGTTTGCAAATCGCTGGCTCCATCCTCTATAACCGCTTCCAAGGGGCGTCCGAGCACCCCTCCCGCCGCATTAATTTCCTCAACAGCCAACAGCGTCGCATCTTTAACAGAAATTTCGCTGATGGACATCGTGCCCGTCAGCGAATGCAAAACGCCTATTTTGATCGGCTCACGAGTCGAGCCTGCTGCTGCGAGGGGGTTACTGCTCCTTGCTCCCATAGGGTTTTAGATAATTTTTACTAATAACAGAAATTTTAGTTCGATCCTGCACGAAGTTAGCCTTGAGGCTAAATCTTGTTTAGCAGATTATTTAACCCGATCGCCACCAAACGTGGAAATTGCTGCACCCTGTTGATTTTAACTGTCAAACTCTCAGCATAGACCTAAGTCTGGACTAAACAGCCTCCCATTTCTCTCTTCATCTTTTACCGATGTCCAAAGAGCCTCATACAACAACATTCGACACTTAATGCCATCGCGCGCGCTGCAGAACAATTCTCCCCCCTCCTCGCCGTTCCCCAACTCATTCACAGCCCGCGCCTTGCTACTCACCAAGCAATCTCACGCACTATTCCCCTTCCCCTATCTCCTTTCGGGCTAATGCAATTTTCCGTAATTTATCTTAACTATAAAACTCAAAACTCTTCACCAGCCCCTATCTCCCTTCAGACAGAGGGAAGCCCTCGTGATTTCCCTTATGATAAATATAAGGTTAACTTCTAAGTACCCTTGTTAAAAATAAATTTTGCAAACAATAGGGGAAAAACTAATGAATAGTCAAGAAAACGCGACCCACACTGGCAGCGAAAATCAAGTCACGCTACCAAAATCAAAGGAAACCTTGCTCGGCGAGGAAACAGAAAAAGCCCTCGGCCAGCAAAAAAAAGAAGATGCTCAAACTATGCACGCTGTCGAACAGTTTAAAGAAGAACTTCAGCACAAAATTGATGAAGAATGTCATCACAAGGTAGATTAAAACTACTAATACGGAATTTTTTCGGGTGTGGGTAAGATACAGTCTTGCCGACACCCGCCTTTTTAAGGCAGAATTAAAGATAATTTTAAAATTATAAATTCTTTTGGGTTTAAAAAAATACTCTTGGACGCACGGGCGACCATCCAGCATTTTTTTACAAAAATAAATACTTAATTGCAGCCAGTAGAAGCGGTAAAAAAAATGCGGCAAGTATGAAAGTGGCAGTCCGTCTAAAATTTTAAAATAATTTTTCCACATTCCCTATTCCCTATTCCCTATTCCATTTGTTATTCATTCTTTCTTCCTAGAGGTAGAGTGCAACGCAGCTCATAGTTACCTATGATGAGTTTAAGTAAAAAATGTCAAATTAAATACAGATAGGGAGAAACCCATGACCACTAAAGATAGAGCAGAGGCAACTGGCAACAACATCGCAGGCAAAGCTCAAGAAGCCCTAGGTAATATTACTGGCGACCCGAAGGATAAAGCAGAAGGCAAAGCCAAGCAGGCAAAAGCTGAAGCTGGTCACGCCATCGAAGATGTAAAAGATGAGCTCAAAAAGAAACTAGACTAAGCCTAATACTAATTGAGAGGGTCGAGCAACCTGACCCTTTCAAGTATTCAAGTTGTTTTCAGAAGGGAGGAAAAAAGGTGAGTTTATTGCAGCAGAGTCGCAAAATAATTGCGGGCGTACTCTTGGTATTAATGCTGGCTATTACGACTGCGTGCGCGCCCAGCGTTTCAGCCCAAAAACCGAGTGATGTACCTGTAGCAATTGGTGGCAGTCAGGGTTATTACGCGCAACTAGAACGTGGCAATACCGCCGCAGGTCAAGATTTTGGTCAATGGGTAACAAAGACGGCTCAGGGTCTTGTTCAGGATGCTTACGTGCGCGACAATAACAAGTTGGGAGTTGTAATTACTCCGCAAGTCCGCCCGACTGAAGTGAAAGATTTGGCCAAATCTTTAGCACAAGGTTTTCACCGCAATTTTCCAAATCAAGATGTAAGTGTTTTGGTTTACGCTCCTGACAAAAAACTGATTTTGACTGCTAAGTACGACCAGCAATCAAATCAAATTGAATACAAGTCTTGACCGAGTTAGCAAGCTTAAATGATAGCCGCGAGGCGGTTTAATATTCAGCAGTTTTTTGATTGCGAAGCCATCTCAATTTAAGACTGAAATGTTGTGTAGATTGGAAGAGAGTTACCATGAGTAGCAGCGATAATTACAAGCGTCAAATCATGAACGATTTAGCCCAGGGCGATCGAGAAATGATGCCGCAGACAACTGGTGAAGATTACGAAAACTTTGACGATTTTGCTCAGAGAACTTCGCCCGCTCAGCGCAAACAATTATTCGGGCGTTCCCTGAATCACGACTCCCTCCCGCCGGCTCAGTTGGAACCGGAATTGCAAAAGGCGATCGCCCAAATTAAGCCAAATGAACGCGACGATGTAGCGCGGGAATTCTTCAAGCATTTGGGCAAGAGAGGATTGGACGATCGCAAATTGGAAAAGCAGCTAGGACTTTCTACCCACCACGCCAGCCGCATGAATGCTGACGATGTTACCAAGTTGGCCTCGTTTACCTATCACAATCACCCGGATATTTTCCAAGAAGTGCTGGCCGAACAGCCAAGTTTGATGAAGTTTTTGGGAAATCCAGTTGTTGCAGGTATTTTGGGAATAGTTGCTGCTAAATGGCTCAACAACCGCAAATAATCTTGGATTCAGACAAGCCTAAAAACTGATAATACCTGCCGCAAATAAAAGGACGATCGCCTGGGCGATCGTCCTTTTATATTTTATATCTCGTCCGGTCAATTCCCTCCGCTTCGCTTTACCCGAAATCAGGTAGGGGCGGGTTCACGAACCATATCTGCCAATAATTGACAATCTCAAAAACCCGCCCGGCCGGGATATTAGGGTCAATCGATCGGACTAGATGTTATATCTAGTCCGGTAGTAAAATAACCGCGATCGCGTTTTTATGGAGGATTTTAGTCATCATAAAACTCACTCAAAATTTAGTCCTCAGTACAAACATCTTTGATGGCGGTCGTTCGAGGAAACATAAGATTATAATACTAAATCCCGATTGTTTAAATCTTAATTATGGGGTTCCTAGCGGTTCCGGTAAGTAAAAAAACTTGCCAATTACTGATTACGAATTACTAATTATTGCTTAAAGCTAAAAATAACTGCACCGCAGTCAACAGCGGTATACCTGACACTCCGCAAAATTAAATGTAGGATTAAGTGTTGTCGTGAATCAGAAAAAAAAGATGAACATATCCACTATTTGGCGAAAACTCCGCAGCCAGCAAGCCTTCTGCTTGGCTGCAATCCTCGCAGGTTGCCTGGTATTTATCGGTTGTTCCCCCGCACAGTCAACGGCTGGCAATTCAGTCGATCCCAAGTTCAAAGAGCAAGTCTTGCAGGTGATCCGCGAAAACCCGCAAGTAATTTTAGAGTCTGTACAAGCGTACCAGCAACAGCAGCAGCAGTCTCTCAAAGCAGCGCAGGAATCATTTTTGCAGGAGATGAAAACTAATCCCAAATCGGCGATCGGGGATTCTCCCACTACGGGCTCACCTTCCCAGCAAATTGTACTTTTAGAATTCTCTGACTTTCAATGTCCGTTTTGCGCGCGCGCTCACGATACTGTCAAGCAGTTTATGGCAAAACACCAGGACAAAGTTACTTTAGCTTACAAGCATTTTCCCTTAACTTCTATTCACCCTCAAGCGCTACCGGCAGCTAAAGCAGCTTGGGCGGCGGGGCAGCAGGGCAAATTCTGGGAATATTACAGCGCTTTGTTTGAAGGGCAGAAAGATTTAGGCGATCCATTGTACCCATCGATCGCCCAAAAGCTCAATCTAAAATTAGATAAATTCAACACCGATCGCAACAGCCCCGCTGCAGAAGCCGCCATTGCCAAAGACGTGCAACTTGCTCAACAACTAGGCATTGAAGGCACTCCGTTTTTTATTATGAACGGCGAAACTTTCTCCGGGGCGGTCGAGCTTTCTGAGATGGAAAGCATTCTCGCCTCTGTCTCGAAATAAGTAATTCCTGACTCTTGGAAACCGAGTATAAAAATGCGTTCCCAGCCAAAGCAGGCTGGGAACGAGAAAAACCCGAAAAACTCGAAAAATCTTTGATTAAACCGCAGCCAACTCAGGAGTCGGGCGCTTGCTGTGGCGGATACCCTCGATCGCCGCTGCGTAATCATTCGCCTTAAACACAGCAGAACCAGCAACGATCGCATTTGCGCCCGCTTCCAGAACCTGCCAAGTATTGTTCCCCTTCAAACCGCCATCTACCTCAATCCAAGGATCGAGGCCCTTGTCGTCGCACATTTTACGCAACTGGCGAATTTTCGGCAAAACAGCCGGGATAAAACTTTGACCGCCGAAGCCCGGATTGACGCTCATAATCAGCACCAAATCGCAAAGTTCCAGCACGTACTCGATCAACTCCAAAGGCGTCGAAGGATTCAGAACCACACCAGCCATTTTCCCCAATTCCCGAATTTGGCCGAGGGTGCGGTGCAAGTGAGGCGAAGCATTGTGTTCCGCGTGAACCGAAATAATGTCAGCACCAGCCTTAGCGAAGTCCTCGACGTACTTCTCCGGCTCCACAATCATCAAGTGGACATCGATTACCTTGGTAGTAACAGGGCGAATTGCCTCAACAATCAGCGGCCCGATAGTAATATTAGGAACAAAGCGACCGTCCATCACATCTACGTGAATCCAGTCAGCCCCAGCTCGATCGACAGCCTGAATCTCTTCTCCAAGACGGCTAAAATCGGCTGATAATATGGATGGAGCAATAACGATGGGTTTTTGGGATTGGGTCATGGCTAAGTCTGTTCTCCTGACTGCTGTGCTGTATCCAGTTTATCAAAATACGGGTCTCCGGGTCGAAAAGTTGCCAACGATCGGTCGCGAGATTGGGAGGGCAGAAAAATTTGGCCTGTGACAGACAATTTTGGCGATATCCCCAGCCCTGCTCTCGGAATTTTGGTTTAGGATATAAATTTTCCCTCTAACAAATAACTTGTGTGCAAAATCTCACCTTCTGCAAATTTTGAGTACCGAATTGTCAGTAACTCAGGGCTAAAGCCACTGAGCTTGTAGGAGAAATCGAGCAAGCTATGCTGACCAGACCCCTCGCAAGAGGAGACGTTATTTAGGTCACGACACCGGCGAATGCGACGCCAGTTTTCCGCTCTGTCACCTGCGATTAAACAGTTTTAAAGTCACTGAAACAGTGTCGCAGGTCTAACAAGCCTTTATAACCAGGTCTGCACGAACATTACCCCGCAAGGGAGACTGAGGCAACCATACCTCATCGGAGGGGCAACCATACCCCTCCAACCCGACAGGGGAAAGATTCAAGGCGATTGAAATCGCCGAGTCGTTTTCCTCTCAGGACTGAAGTCGCTGAGTTTCCCACTTACCGAGTTTTTTTATGAAAAATACAGATCCCTTAGAAAATCCTGAACTCGATCGTGCCAGTCTGTTTGTATTAATGATCCCAGTCATCGGCTTTTTCCCAGCCCTGTGGACTCTTTACCGCCGTCAGGGTAGTCCCGAACGCAAAGCCATCAGCCGCTTGGCAATTGCCCTTGCTTTTAGTTGGCTCTTAGGACATATTCTTTTAGAAGCTGGAGCGATTTCTGCGGAATCTCAGACACTTCCCATGTTATTAATGAGTAGCCTGCTAACAACCAGCTATTTCATCGTTGCTCTGGGACTGATGGTTCGCCTCTGGAAGCGTCAACCGCTATGGTTGCCTGGAATTAGTCGCTTAGCCGAGCAAGTAGTAGGCAAACATTTATCATAATTTAGGGTTTTTTTAAGCCCCTACCCTATTGATTGAGTGCGTCTTCAGCTTGATACTACATATTGCCATTATCTTTTTTATTTTTGTTGTGTGTGAGGAAGCCAGTGCCAGCTCAAAAAATTCCTAATCAAGACCCTATCCAACAATCAACTGCTCAACCTGCAACCAAAAAATCGAACCAGCCCCATCGAGGCCGTTGGCTGGGTTTTGGTTTTGGTTTGGCTGGAGTAGCCATGCTCTCAGCCACAGCCGGAGCGTTGCTAGCCGTCTCCCTTTCTACAACGCCGCTTCAGCAACAAAAGTTGAGCCCTGAAGAAGCAGCCGTATTTTCTCAAGGCGACATGGCAAAGCTCAACATGAAGATGCCGGAGCTGACTCGGCCAGTTAATATTTTAGTTTTAGGGCTTAAAGTTCTGACCTCTGACATCGAAGGAAGTGTCAACAAAGATGTCGGACACGAGGTTTGGGAAAACTCATTTAAGGGCTTAACCGATACCATGCTGTTGGTGAGGTTTGACCCTCAAAATAAAAAGTTAAGCGTGCTTTCCATTCCGCGAGACACCCGCACCTATGTTGAAGGCAGGGGCGAGGTGAAAATCAACGAAGCTAATTACCACGGTGGCCCGGCTTCGTCAGCGAAGGCAGTCAGCGGACTCCTGGGCGGTGTGGGAATTGACCGCTACGTCACAGTTAATATTCATGGCATAAAAAGTTTGGTCGATGCCCTGGGTGGCATTACTATTAATGTCCCTAAAGACATGAAATATACCGATCACAGTCAGCATTTATATATAGATTTAAAGGCTGGCAAGCAGAAACTCAACGGCGAACAAATCGTGCAATATTTGCTTTATCGGCACGACGATTTGGGCGACATCGGGCGGGTGCAGCGCCAACAATTGTTGATGCGGGCTTTTGTGGAACAGGAAGTAAATGTAGGTTTGCTGTCTCGACTACCGAAGATTTTATCGGTGATTCAGTCTCACCTTGACACGAATTTGAGTATAGAAGAATTGGTAGCTTTGGCTGGTTTTGCTACTCAAACCGATCGCGCTGGCGTGCAGATGTTGATGGTTCCCGGCAAATTTAGCGATTCTAAGGACTACAAAGCAAGTTTTTGGTTGCCCGACCAATATGCCATCGAAACTATGGTGGCGGAACATTTTGACTTCGGCCAAAATACTTGGACAATTGAGAATGCTGATTCGACTTTTCTGAAGGTGGCGATTCAAGATAGTACCGGAGATCCATCGGCTGTTGAAGATTTTGTCAATAATTTGACTCAAGCCGGTTATCGGAATGTTCAGGTTTATAAAGCTTGGCCCGAACCGCTGGAGGTAACTACTCTAGTAGCTCAACAGGGCGATATTAAAGGTGCTCAAGCGATTCGCCAGTTTTTGGGTTTTGGAGATGTGTTGGTTGAGAGTACCGGTTCTTTGAATTCGGATGTCACAATCAGATTGGGTCAGGATTGGTTGGAGAAAAAGGCTCAGTCCGGCAGTGTGCCTAAGTCTTTTTAAACTGGATTTTAACTGGGGTATTTGTAGGGACACAGCATTGCTGTGTCCTCTTATTTTCTGTTGGTAGAGATGGAGGCGATCGCTTTTTTGTCTATTTACTGATAGTATATTTTTGGGTGATGATGAATCACGATCGCAATACCGATACTTCCCTCCGCAGTCACAAGTGAAACAATAATCAACGAGGGAAAGCTTAAGATATTTTATCAAGGTAGGGTTGATGAACAAGGGTGATAAAATAGACCGACAGCGAGAACATCAGGCAAATGAACGCACCTTTCTGGCATGGTTACGAACTTCACTGGCTTTAGTTGGTTTTGGGTTTGCAATCAGTCGGTTCAGTTTATTTCTCCGTCAATTTCAAGCTACAGTGACTCAGCAAGAAGTTTCCTCCCCTCCCTTCTTCAACTCCGAAACTTTAGGGCTGAGTCTGGTCGTTTTTGGGATTGCGGTCATTGCCTTAGCAGCATGGCGTTATAATCGAGTATTCTGGCAAATTGAGCGAGGTGATTATCGCCCAAATCGTGTGCTAGTTTGGATTCTAACTGGAGTTGTAATGATTTTAGGAACGTTAAGCATTCCGTTGGTGCTATGGCGCGATCGCGCAAATATAGCTCCCACTTCAACTCCTAAAAACTCTCAATTCTAAGTTAACCCGATCGCTTAGCTAAAGTGCCTCTTCCTTTGTTGATTAAAGGGGAGGATTGTCGGCAAATCTCGATCGCTCTTTAATCCAATCGAGTAAAATAGGATTGACCAATTCCGGCGCTTCATCCTGGGGACAATGGCCCACTCCCTCCAAAGGAATAAACTTTTCAACAGCCGGAAACTTTGCCAATTCTCGCCCCAAGGCGATCGGCTCCCAAGGGTCATCCGTACCCCACAAAATCAAAGCCGGACAGCTCAAACGCGGCAACAAATCCTCCGGTAGCGGGCCTTGAGAATAACTGATAAAGGCCACAAATACTTCAACTGCGCCGCTGTCTTTAGCAGGTTCCAGCAGCATATTTACCAGTTCGTCGCTGACAGCTTCAGGACGGTGATAAGCTTGCAAAAGCACTTTTTTTACTGTTTTTGGCGTTGCTAATTGTTTAAAAAATAATTGACTTATCCACTTGACATTTAAAACTTTTTGTGCAATTGGCGCTCCAAAACTGCGATACCAAGGCATTTCGGCGCGTTTGCGATCGTGCAGCAAGCGTAGGGAACAATTGAGTAAAATTACGCCAGAAGCAATATCGGGAAAATCAACAGCCGCTTGCATAATTGCCACACAGCCGATCGAATTTCCCACCAAAAAAGCCGGCCCGCCCGCAACTTCCCGACAAAAATCAGCAATTAGCTGACCCCAAGTTTCAAAAGTATAGTCAATCTCAAGCTTGGGCGCGGGTTTAGCAGAACCGCCAAAACCGATGAGGTCGATCGCATAACAGCGGCAATCAGCAGCCAGCGCCGGCAAATTCTTGCGCCAGTGGCCCCAAGACGCACCAAAACCGTGGACAAACACCACCGCAGGCCCCTGGGAACCCGCAGCCTGGTAGCAAATCGGAAAGCCTTTCCACAGCCAAGTTTGAGGCGAAATAAGTGTTGACGAAGCGGGAGTAGAAGATGTCATGCGATTTTAGATTTTAGATTTTAGATTTTAGATTGGGCATGGGGCATAGGGCATGGGGCATTGTTAGCTGCTGACTGCTGACTAATGACTAATGACTAATGACTAATGACTAATGACTACTTTGCAGTTAGAGCCGATAGTATGTCACGATTAAACCTGCTGACTTCTTTGCTGTATTAAAATTTCCCTTATGCCAACGATCGTTTCCACAGCAGTCGTACCATTTCTGGGGTCTGAAATTGTACCCGACTACGACACCGCCAAAGTAGTAATCTTACCAATTCCCTACGAAGCTACCACCACTTACCGCCGGGGGTGCGAAAACGGGCCCGCCAAACTTCTAGAAGCTTCTCATCAACTCGAGTGCTACGACGAAGAATTGGATGCCGAAGTTTGCTACGATGTCGGAATTTATACAAAAGAGCCGATCGCCGATACCCGCAACAGACAACCAGTTTCATCCTCAGAAATGCTGCAAGTAACCCAAGCAGCAGTCTACCAGCTAGTTACCGAAAATAAATTTGTCATCTCCCTCGGAGGCGAACACAGCATCACTGCCGGCGTTGTCGAAGGTTATCGCCAAGCATACCCGGATGAACCTTTCACAGTCGTGCAAATTGACGCCCACGGCGACTTGCGACACGAATACGAAGGCTCGATTCACAACCACGCCTGCGTGATGCGACGTGTTGTCGATATGGGCTTACCGACACTGCAAATCGGGATTCGCGCTATCTGCAAGGAAGAAGCCGACTTGATTAAAGCCAAACAGCTAAACGTGATTCGAGCCAGAGAAATTGCTACTCAACCGGATTGGGCCGATCGCGCAATTGCCAGCATAACAACTAAGCGAGTATTTTTGACGATCGACTTAGACGGCATCGATCCGACTTTAATTCCAGGGGTGGGAACACCCGAACCGGGCGGGTTAAATTGGTATTCCCTCACCGCATTTTTGCGCCGCGTCTTCGAGTCCTACGAAGTAATCGGGTGTGACATTATGGAATTAGCACCTATTGTAGATTCTGTCGTCTCAGAATTTACCGCCGCCAAATTAGCATACAAACTTATTGGATACCAAGCTCTGGCTCAAGGTTGGCTAAAGCCAGACGAGGAATAAATCGCGAAGCACGAATCACAATAGGCTGTTGGCAAGGCTAGAATTAAGCTAAAGCCAAACAACAGCCAATTTTATTCGTGCTGACAGTTTCATCTTTCATGCTGGCAAATACTCCTCTTCACCTCCTGAAAACATGAGTTTACTAATGGATACAACGGGTACTCCCATTAACGGCTACGCTCCCGATTTTGAACTGCCGGGAGTTGACGACGAAGTTCACCATTTAGCTCGATATTTAGAAAAATTTCGGGCGATCGCGGTGATATTTATGTGCAATCATTGCCCTTACGTGCAGTTGTATCTCAATCGCATGAAAGAACTTCAAGCAGATTTTCAAGATCGAGATGTTACTTTAATCGGGATTAATGCTAATGATGCAAACCAGTATCCCGACGACAGTTTTGAGAATATGAAAATTTTTGCCACCAACAATCAACTCAACTTCCCGTATATCCGAGATGTTGCTCAAGATGTGGCTGAAAGTTTTGGGGCTTCTAAAACCCCGGAGGTTTTTTTGTTAGACCAAGACGGCAAACTGCGCTATAAAGGTTTAATTGACGACAACGCTGACGATCCGGCGGCGGTGCAGGTTTCTTATCTGCGGAGTGCGATCGACCAATTGCTCAACAGTCAACCCGTTGAGCCTTCAACTACAGAGGCAATAGGCTGTTCCGTCAAATGGCGATCGTAGGCAGATTTAAAATTAACGTTCCCGCACTAATTATTAACTGGTTCCCTGGCTGTGCCTGGGAACCTATCTCCAGAGGCTCTGCCTCGTCAAAGACTGGATGAAAATTGGAGATACAGCCTCCGAATCTGCTTTACTAGGCAGAGCCTGGTAAGGAGTAAAAAGATTCAAAACAATTGTCTGTGAACTTAAAAAGTAGACGTATTCCCAACTTAATTTTCGCAGTCGCCTTCCTGCTAGCACTGCTGATTAGTTGGAACTTATTTAAGAACTTTTCCTCAGTCGATACGTTGCAGCGCACCTCCTTAAACGTATCCGCTGCTATCAGTCTCTCGAAAGCTTTAGGGGAAATCAAAACTGTTTATCAAAGCAGTAATCCGAATTTTACTATTACTTATAATTTTGGTGCTTCCGGTGCTCTAGAACAGCAAATTCAGCAGGGAGCACCGATAGATGTATTTTTCAGCGCCGCCACCAACCCAATGGATGCTTTGCAGCAATCTAACCTGCTAATTAACGACACGCGCCGCAATTTGCTGACAAATCGCCTGGTTTTGATTACTCCCAAAAACGGTGTTGCTTTGAGCGATTTCAAACAGTTGACAGATGCCAGAATCAAGAAAATTGCGATCGGCGAAGCCAAGAGCGTACCTGTCGGACAATACGCTCAGGAAATGTTAAATAAACTTGGATTGTGGGGGCAAATACAGCCAAAATTAGTGCTAGGAAATAACGTCCGCCAAGTGCTGACATTCGTCGAAAGCGGTAACGTTGATGCTGGTATAGTTTATGCGACTGACGCCACAGCCTCCGACAAAGTAACTGTGCTGCTAACGGCTGCCGAAAATTTGCATTCGCCCATTGTTTATCCGCTGGCAGTTATCAGAAACAGCCGCAATCCGGCTGCTGCGAAAAGGTTTGTTGACTTTTTGGGGGGCGATCGGGCTAAAATAGTATTTCAGAAATACGGATTTGGGATGGCTCGCCAATTAGTCTCATACAACTGAGATGTTGCACTATTCTCAATTACTTGTTTAGCAACAGGCTTTCCGGCCTGTTCCACAAGAAAATTCACTCTTTGTGGAACAGGCCGGAAAGCCTGTTCTTGAGAATGGTGCAAGATGTGAGATACAACCAAATTTTGTAGGGGCGGGTTCACCAACAATATCTAATTCCCGCCAACAATCTATATAAACCCGCCCTCACACAACAGATAACCTTGTGTATTCAAAGAGGTACATTTCGATTTGCCGCCCAAGTGGGGGCGGGTTTACGGGATTATTTGTATTAGCCGAAGATTGTTGGTAAAACCCGCCCCTAGGAGCGAATCCCCAAATTATACATTTTGATTTATCTTTGGGTGGAAGCGGGTTTAGTAAATTATGTGTTTGAGGCAATTATTGTTGGTGAAACCCGTCCCTAGGATTTATGGAATTTGATATTTCTCCCTTCTGGATATCTCTAAAATCCTCCGCTATTGCGACATTTATTACCTTTTTCCTGGGAATAGCCGCCGCCCGGTGGATGCTTTCAACTCGCATCAGAGGTAAAGCTTTAATTGAAGGGATTTTCATTTCTCCCTTAGTTTTGCCGCCGACAGTAGTGGGATTTTTGCTGCTGCTGCTGTTTGGGAGAAATGGGGCGATCGGGCAATTTTTGCTACAATTCGACTTAACTATAATTTTCACTTGGCAAGCGGCCGCCATTACTGCCACAGTTGTATCATTTCCCCTCATGTACAAAACTGCTTTGGGAGCTTTTGAGCAAATTGATGCCAATCTTCTCAATGCAGCCCGCACTTTGGGAGCATCGGAGTGGCAAGTTTTTTGGCGGATTATGTTGCCGCTAGCATGGCCGGGAATTTTAGCAGGAACTATTCTCGCATTTGCCCGCGCTTTGGGTGAATTCGGCGCGACGTTGATGTTAGCGGGGAATATTCCCGGACAAACTCAAACTATCCCGATGGCAATTTATTTTGCTGTGGAAGCTGGGGATATGAGGCAAGCTGCTATTTGGGTTTTGATTATTCTGAGTATTTCTTTGAGCGTGCTAACTGCTGTTAACTTTTGGACTGATTTACAAAAGATATCGCCCAAACCGAATTCGAGTTATAGATTGCAATCAAATATTCCTAAATTCGCGTCTGTTTTTACCACAAAATCCCAACAACAACCTAAAAACGGACTTTTTTTAAACATTTTTAAACCTCTCTCCAGCTTTGCCTTGGATGTCGGCTTCGATATCGGCCCGGAAGTGCTGGGAATTTTGGGCGCGTCGGGTTCGGGAAAAAGCATGACTCTGCGCTGCATCGCTGGTTTGGAAACTCCAATGAGCGGTAAAATTGCAGTCAATGGCAGGGTTTTATTTGACTCCGCACAGGGCATTAATGTAGCTTCTAAAGACCGCCGCATCGGTTTTTTGTTTCAAAACTATGCTTTATTTCCTCACCTGACTGTTGCTCAAAATATTGCGTTTGGTTTGCAGCATTTATCTGAAAGCGAGCAAGAACTTCGGGTAAAAGAACAACTAATTTCGGTGCAAATGTCGGGAATGGAAAATCGCTACCCGCACGAACTTTCGGGGGGCCAACAGCAGCGGGTGGCTTTGGCTAGGGCGATCGCCCCTTCTCCAGAATTGCTACTGTTAGACGAACCGTTTTCTGCTTTGGATACTCACTTGCGGAGTCAACTGGAACGGGAGTTAATGCTGACTCTGGCTAATTATCGGGGAATTACTTTGTTTGTGGGTCACAATTTAGAGGAAGTTTACCGGGTGTGCAAAAATCTGTTGGTGTTGGCTGAGGGAAAGCCGATCGCCTTTGATACAAAACAGAACATTTTCGATCGCCCCCGCAACTTCACCGTCGCCCAGTTGACGGGCTGCAAGAATTTCTCAGCAGCTAAACCGATCTCCGTAACTCTCGTGGAGGCGATCGACTGGGGCTGTACTCTGACTGTAGTCGAACCAATTCCCAAATCTCTAGTTTCTGTGGGAATTCGGGCTCATCAACTGATTTTTGTTAGCGGGTGCGATCGTGAAAATACTTTTGCTTGTTGGATCGCCTCAACTGTGGAAACTCCGCACCGGGTGACATTATATCTCAAATTGCACTCGCCTCCCAATGATTCCCAAGATTATCACTTGCAAGCCGAAGTTTTCAAGGAAAAGTGGAGGACTATTAAGGACAATCCTTTTCCCTGGTATGTTCATTTGGAGCCAATTAGGTTAATATTAATGGAAGGCTGAGTTAACTAGCAATATACCGTTAACAGTCAACACTCAACAGCTAAATCCCTCTTAACAAAACATCAAATCATGACTCAGAAAGTTCAAAAAACCGACGCAGAATGGCAACAACAACTCACGCCAGAACAATTTAAAGTCACCCGCAAAAAAGGAACGGAAAGAGCTTTTAGCGGCGAATATCACGACAACAAAAAAACCGGAATTTATAAGTGTATTTGCTGCGGCACTGAGCTATTTAAATCAGAAACCAAGTACGATTCCGGTACCGGTTGGCCGAGTTTCTACGCTCCAGTTAGCGAAGAAAATGTCAAGTGCGAGTCCGATAACACCTTGTTCATGCGCCGAACAGAGGTACTGTGCGCTGTTTGCGACGCTCATCTCGGTCACGTATTTAACGACGGGCCCAAACCTACCGGTCAGCGTTACTGCATGAATTCTGCTGCTCTTAATTTCGTTCCCAAGGATTGATTCTTTTAGGGGCTAGCTAGAAGCCCAACCCCTACTCCCCACAAAAAATCAATCCGGTTGTGGAACAGGCATCTTGCCTGTTCACCGGCGCATTCACTGAGAAAAAATCAATCCGGTTGTGGAACAGGCATCTTGCCTGTTCACCGGCGCATTCACTGAGAAAAAATCAATCCGATTGTGGAACAGGCATCTTGCCTGTTCACCGGCGCAGCCGAAGCCACAAACAAATTCTCTGGCAGCACAAGCAGGATGCCTGTTCCGGGCAATTGATGTTCAAAATGCACCCATACTGCTATCTTATGGTGGAGGCAAAAAGAGTAAAAAAATAGTGGCGGCATGGGGATGGTATATCAGCGAGTTTTGCTGAAGCTCAGCGGTGAAGCGCTGATGGGCAGCTTGGGCTACGGGATCGATCCGATAGTGGTTCAGTCGATCGCCCAGGAAGTGGCCAAAGTCGTGTCCCAAGGCATTCAAATCGCGATTGTTGTCGGTGGCGGCAACATTTTTCGCGGGGTGAAAGCTGCTTCGGCAGGGATGGATCGGGCAACGGCTGATTATGTGGGTATGATTGCTACGGTGATGAATGCTATCACTTTGCAGGATGCCCTGGAACAAGCAGGAGTGCCAACGCGGGTGCAATCGGCGATCGCCATGCAAGAAGTAGCTGAACCCTACATCCGGCGGCGGGCAATTCGCCACCTAGAAAAAAAACGAGTAGTGATTTTTGGTGCCGGTTCTGGCAACCCTTTTTTTACTACTGATACTACAGCCGCTTTGCGGGCGGCTGAAATTGATGCAGAGGTGATTTTTAAAGCTACTAAGGTAGATGGGGTGTACGATTCTGACCCCCACGTCAACCCCAACGCGCGCAGGTATCAAACCCTCACCTATGCCCACGTCTTGAATCAAGATTTGCGGGTGATGGACAGTACGGCGATCGCCCTTTGCAAAGAAAATAATATTCCTATTATGGTATTTGACCTCTCGGTGTCGGGCAACATCTACCGAGCTGTAATGGGAGAATCTATTGGAACTCTTGTCGGAGGTTTTTGTGAAGTTAGCTGAAGCAGAAGATCATATGCAAAAGGCAGTTGAGGCTACTCAACGGTCTTTTAATACTATTCGGACGGGACGGGCCAACGCCTCCCTCCTCGATCGAGTCATGGTAGACTACTACGGCTCTCCAACTCCGATCAAATCCCTTGCCAATATCGGCACCCCGGATGCGACTACGATCACCATTCAACCGTTCGATCGTACAGCGCTGACCTCGATCGAAAAAGCAATTTCCCTGTCCGATGTAGGACTCGTTCCCAACAACGACGGTTCAGTTATTCGCTTGAACATTCCGCCGCTGACAAGCGACAGACGCCAAGAATTTGTCAAAATGGCCAGTAAGTTTGCTGAAGAAGGTAAAGTTGCAATTCGCAATATCCGCCGCGATGCCGTTGACTCGATTCGCAAGCAGGAAAAAAGCAGCGATATCTCTAAAGATGAATCCCGCGACTTGCAAGATAAAATTCAAAAGCTGACGGACAAGTACGTTGCCAAAATAGAAGAAGTTCTGGCAGCCAAAGAGAAAGATATCACGACTGTTTAGGGAATGGGAAATTGGGCATGGGGAATAGGAAGAGTTTTGAGATTGTTCAGAGCCGGCCGCGAACAACGAGCAGACGCTTAATCATTTGTGAGTTGTGAGTTAAAAACTCAAGATTTCACACTCATTAACTTACCCATTCCTCCTGCCCCATTGACCAATCACCCATTACCAGTTGTCCGGTGAAGGAATTCGTCCTGCCATTTTTAGTGGATTTAAGGCTGCTGAGGCGCTCGATCGAGCTCTTGGATGTGCCGACGACGCTAAGGAGCCTTACACTCAATCGATCGCCCAAGAATGGAACACTCATCTGATTTGGGTCAGTCGCTTGGCTAGAGCATTCTATCAGTTTACAGGAGCTGCTTACAGAGCGGGCGTCAAATTGCCGATGACTACTCAGTTGATGAGCAAAATTTTGTGTGGCGAACCGCGTTATGCCGATATCGCTAACTGCGCTCTTAAAAAGCTGATGCCGCTTTAGAACGAAGGAAGTTCAGCAACGGATTTAACGCATGGATTTTGAGGGAAGAAAAAAGAGAGAATCTTCTTAAATCCCAATTCCTTATTCTCAATTCCTCATTCCCAATAGCGGTAAGGTGCGCCCCTAAGCACCCTAGATAATTGGATTTTGCGTAAATCCTGTAAAATTTAAAATCTAAAATCTAAAATCTAAAATCTAAAATCAAATGATAATTTATTTTTATAAAGTAGAGGAGCCTTATGGCTGCTTTTCTAATTTTTCACTACACGACATTTCTCTGCACGGTCAATATTGGTTGACGGTGGAACATTACTATCAAGCCCAAAAATTTGTCAGCACCGATCAAAGATTAGTGGCGGCGATTCAAGCCGTAGCAACTCCTCAAGAAGCCGCTAAATTAGGTCGCGATCCCAACCACCGGATTCGCGCTGATTGGGAAGCCGTGAAAATTCCCATTATGCGCGAAGCAGTTTTAACTAAGTTTCTCACTCATACAGACATTCAAGCGATTCTTCTTGCCACAGGGGATCGAGTAATTGTAGAGGATTCGCCAACGGATTACTACTGGGGGTGTGGCTGCGACCGAACCGGTCAAAATCATTTGGGTAAAATTCTGATGAGCGTGCGCCAAGAAATTAGTCAGCACCAAGGGCGCTGATAGAAACTCAAATTCTTTCGTTAATTATCATTATATGAAGTTCTACAACAAATGTCAAGTTATCCTAACAATGAAGAATTCTCCTAGTGAGAGTGTAAGATTGCGAGAAATTTATAAGAGCATTAAAATAATAATTATTATTTGCTTAAGTCGCTCTGCCTGTTGAAGGCAAGGATTAAACTGGCGCGATCGCAGATTTTACTTACCCCAGCCCACCAGAGGCGATACACCGTCGTCTCTGACAAGTGCGCGACGGATTAATTGTACAGATCGGTTGAGTCAAAAACTCAGGGTGAGGCATTTGAGTTTCAACGCTCCAAGAGCACATCAAAACTTCTTATTATCATTGTATAAGTACAAAAGGAGATTTATGCAACTCAGAGAAAATACGCAAGAATTACATTATAAACTAGACAGAGAAGTTTTGATACGGCGGATAACAGAACGCATTCGCCAATCTCTAGAATTAGAAGATATTTTAACCAGTACGGTAGCAGAAGTGCGGTCTTTTTTGAAAACAGATCGCATTATGATTTACAGGTTTAGTGCCGACGGCAGTGGAGAAGTTGTTGCTGAGTCACTTAATAACAACCATCTCCCTTCCTTGAAAGGACTGCACTTTCCAGCAGACGACATTCCCGCCAGCGCCAGGGAGATGTATCTCACTTTGCGCCAGCGGACAATAATAGATGTTAACTCAGGGACGATCGTCCTGAGTCCCCTCGATGCAGCAGACACCGGTCAACCCTTAATAAAAGAGGAGATGCACTACCGATCGCTCGATCCTTGCCACACCGCTTACCTGATCGCAATGGGAGTGCAATCATCCTTAGTCGTGCCGATAGTGCACCGCCGGATCGTCTCGGAAAACAGCAAAACAGATATCTGCCAAGCCGCGACGTGTCTGACTCGATACGAGCCAGGAAATAATCAAAAAATTCACATCGAACTGTGGGGACTTTTAGTGTCTCACCACTGTGCGCCCCTCAATATTTCACCAGCAGATTTAGAAGTAGTTCAGCTCGTATCGGATCAATTGTCTAGCGCTATCGCCCACGCCCTCCTCCTCCAGCAAACCCGCTCTCAAGCGGCCCGCGAAGCTACCGTGAGCCGCATAGCAGCCCTGTTGTACGGTCACGTCAACATTCAACTGCAACAGGGTTTAGAAGCCACCGTCACCGCTTTGGGTGGCAGCGGTGGCAGACTCTATCTCAACCAGCCGAAAATCAACGGTGAAAAATTATCCCCTCCCAAGATAGAAGGAGGATTGCCAATTGCCCCGGCCCACAGTGATGCTACCTTTGAACTGTTCACCACAGGAGAACAACCGACACTTCCCAACTGGGAAAAAGTTAAGGCGATCGAAGCTCATGCCCTCTGGCAGGAATGGCTAACCAAAGGATTCAAAAATACCGAAGAATTTCCCAAATTTCCAATTTTTACTAATTCTCAATTCCCAGTTTTGATAATTACCGACTTATACAAAGAACCTCTATTTAGAGTTTTAGTTCCCGCTTTCCAATCTACTAAAATTCGGGGTTTGTTGGTAATTCCCCTCCACTACAAACAACAAGTAGTTGGCTGTTTGACCATTTTTCGCAATGCAATAGATACCGAAAAAATGTGGGCGGGGCGCTTTGACACCAGCGCTGCACAAACCCTTCCCCGACAATCATTTGAACTTTGGCGAGAAATAAAAAAAGGTCAGTCGCCAGAGTGGAAGTACGAAGAAATTGAGCAAGCTTTAGCTATAGGCAGCCAATTTTGTTCGGCAATTGGGCAGTACGTTCTTTATAAAGAAGTGCAAACTCTGAATGCCAACTTGGAGCGCCAAGTTCAAGAACGCACCGCCCAATTGCAAAAATCCTTGGACTTTGCCAAAGTATTGACGCGAGTTAGAGACCAGATTCGCAGCACCTTAGATTTAAAAATCATACTGCAAACTATTGTGCGAGAAGTCAGAGTTTTGTTGGATACCGATCGCACGGTAATCTACCAATTTGCGGCCGACAAACAGGGCGAGGTAGTTGTCGAAGCTGTTTGCGGCGAGTGGCGGTCAATTTTAGGTATCACATCTCCACAAGGATGCTTTCCCGAAGGCTCAGACTGCTTTTATCGAGCCGGACGGGTGCGAGCAATTAATGATATTTATACTGAGGATTTAACACCCTGTCACCGCGAATTTTTGGAAGATTTGCAGGTGAGAGGAAGTTTAATTGTACCCATGATGGGCAAAGATTCCCAATTGTGGGGGTTGCTGATTGCCCATGAGTGTTCGGGGCCGAGAGTTTGGCAAACAGCAGAACAGGAATTGGTGCAACATTTAGCGGCTCAAGCTGCGATCGCCATTCACCAAGCAGAACTTTATCAAGAAAGTCTCAATGCAGCAACTGCCGATCGATTAAAAGCCGAACAGCTAGCTAAAACCCTCACAGAATTGCACAATACCCAAGCCCAACTGATTCAAACCGAAAAAATGTCCAGTCTCGGACAACTCCTGGCCGGAGTCGCCCACGAAATCAATAACCCCGTTAACTTTATCTACGGTAATCTGTCCCACGCCAGCGAATACACCAAAGATTTACTCTGCTTGGTGGAACTCTACCGCCAGCACTACCCCAATCCCAACCCAGAAATTAGCGAGTGCTCCGAAGCAATAGACATCGAATTTCTTGCCGAAGATTTGCCAAAAATTTTGGGTTCCATGACAGTCGGAGTTGAGCGCATTCGCCAGTTAGTGGTATCTTTGCGTAATTTTTCCAGGATCGATCAAGCCGAGAAAAAAGCCGTTGACATTCACGAGGGCATCGACAGTACCCTGTTGATTTTGCAGCACCGGATCAAAGCCAATTCTGAGCACAACACCGTAGAAATCATTAAAGAATATGGCAAGTTGCCCTTAGTTGAATGCTATGCCAGCTCGCTCAATCAGGTATTTATGAATCTGATCGGTAATTCCCTCGACGCCCTAGAACTGAGAAAAAAAGAGGGAGTTATGAATCTTCCCTTTAAAGCAGCAAATGCAGCCGCGACGCATTTAAGCTCCCAAATACTGCCTATCGAGTCAGGAGATATAAAGGCCACCACCGAGTGTTTGATTCCTAATTTTCCATCTCCTTGCATTCGGATTCGCACTGAATTAATCAATGAAAAAATGGTAGGAATTTGCATTGCCGACAATGGTCACGGCATCCCCAAAGAGTTAATCTCTCACATATTTAATCCGTTTTTTACTACTAAACCCGTAGGTCGGGGCACGGGTTTAGGACTGTCTATCAGTTACCAAATTGTAGTTGAGAAACACCAAGGCGTACTTAAATGTGTTTCTGTACCCGGTCATGGTACAGAATTCTGGATCGAGATTCCCCTGAATTAAGTAGAACAACCTAAAAAAACTGAACACCCACATAAGCTGTTGCGCGTTTAAATTGCATATTCGGGACGGGCTCGCGTGCCCATCCCACAATAATTTGAGTGATTTTTGACACACAATTTAAATGGAGAACAGCTTACCCGACTTCTTTGATGATAATTTGGGTAGTTAACAGCGATCGTGTTTTACGTCAAGAAATTATTTTCTCTTCATCGCAGAGAGAGATAATTCGATTCACAAAAGCTTTTAGCTCTGGACAAGCTTGAATCGCAATCATCAAATCGTTTTTTTCCAAAATAGCCTTTCCATCAATCACTTTGTCATAGTCTTTTCTGCATTTTCCTGTTCTAAAAATTTCCTTAATCCAATAGGAAGGTGGCTTTTGATGATTCACTGTTTCAGGCGAACCGCTAGGAGCAGAAAGGTTGTGTTTCGCTAGCTTCTGGATAGTGGTCCAGTAGGGAAGAAGCCATGCTTCAAAATCATGTGATGCTGTGTGAGGATAGAATTTTGGGGATTCTCTTTAGCATCATTGGCATCTTTAAAGTCCGGCTTTCCCGTATAAACGTCTGTAAGTGCAATTACAGCATCATAGCCATCATTATCGAGGAAATTTTCAACAATAACCTTGAGTTTCTTTTCCTTGGGAATTCCACCATGTTGGGGTTTAAAGTCGAGTCTGGGCATTTTTTGCTTGCTCTAAACGACTTTGGAGAAACTTACGAAGCTTCTCTTTAAATGCCACTTCAGTAGCACCTTCAACCAAAATAGCAATTCTCATGGACGGCCACCCATCACATTCATTTCCCAAAGCTGGTCAAGAGTATAATCTTCTAACCATTTATTCAGGTTAAAAGTGTCACCCCACCTCATTTTTGCCTCCCCTTCTTCCAAATCGCAGACCAAAACCTCGCTTGGATCGAGAAATCTGATGAGTCTATCTGAGTGTGTGGCAACTATCAGTTGAGTGTGTTTTGAAGCTTCTCTCATTAGATAAACTAAGTGTCTTAAGAGTTCCGGGTGTAGGCTAACTTCGGGTTCATCTAACAACGTAATAGTTGTTAAAGTTTGACTTTGCAGCAGCGCAACCAACCAGAGGAAACGCAGCGTTCCTTCTGATAGCTCATGGACATAGAAAGGCTCAGAAAAATTTCTATCTGTCCAAGTCATAGACATAGTTCCTGCGGCAACCGGAGGAAAGTTTAATCGCTCGAAATCTGGAAAGGCAGCAGAAATGATATTTTCAACCATTTCAAAACGGTCACGATCGGTTTCCCGAAGGTCATAAAGACAGGAAACGAGGTTTTCACCGCTTGCTCCAGGCAACTTTGCAGGGCGCATTGCTTGAGGTAGACGGATTGGACTTTTCTCGGAAACATCGAGTGATCCATAATATGTGCAAGAAGCAAGGCTCTTTCTCAGGTTCTCTGGTTCGCGATACATTTTAGGAACTTGAGAAAGGGATGTTTCAAGAGGATTATGCTCCCAACTCGGTCTAACAAATCCTCTGCTTTCTTCTTGAGAATATTTAATATCCAAACCTTGTGATTCAATATACTTGAATGGTTCAGCTCTGTTGGGATTTCTCTGCTGTGTTAAAGATTCGTCTCTAACTTCATAAGATAAACCTTTAGGTGACAATGTTAAGCTGTACTTCAAAGGTTGTTCCTTTGGCACTTGCAGTGAAATTTCAATTTCAAGTTCTTGTACTTTACCTCTTGTCAAAATTTCATTCAAGCCGCCTTTAAGTTGTAATAAATTCTGTAAATTTCCAATTGCTGAAGCGGCTAGTATTGAAAGGACATCTAAAAAAGAAGTTTTTCCTGCTCCGTTTGCACCAATCATGACGATGAGATTTCTCATCTCAAGCTCAATATTTTGAAGACGCCGAAAACCCCTTACGGATATATTTTCAAATCTATTCATATTCTGTCCTTAAATAGTGAAACTAGCCTAGACACATATATTGAGACTAGGCTAAGTATACCTGCCTTACAGACATTAGGGGTTTAGTAAAGCCAGATGGGTGTAAGAAACGCTCTACATCGCTTGGGTTGGCGCAATGAAAAATCGTTGGAGCAGGTCGTTCACAAGTTCTTAAGGTAAAACCAACTTGATCAGCACAGAACCGATCGACCCCAGAAGACTCATAAAGTCGCCGCGGCTGGAAGTGCGGGGTTCCGTTGGCTTTTGGCGTGCCACAATGGCTTCGCCTAACTGCTTTGACAACTCCTCACCTTGGGGATTTCCTTGATCTGCAAAGAGTTTGTTTGCTATTGCAGCGTCTTGAGCCGCACCGGCGAACTCTCCCAAGTCAGCGCGAGACATACTGCGTGCAAAATAAACTGCTGCTAAATCCGATTTCAGATTCAGGGCTTGATTGTAATAATCAATGGCGTTTCTGTAGTTTCCTGCTTGAGCTTCCAGCACTCCCAACCGATAGAAGTCTTCAGCGGTGCCAATATTGGTTGGCATTCCTCTAACTCCGAGCAGTTGCGCGTTAGTTAAATTGGCGTTGAGCAAATTGGCGTCGCTGAGATAGGCACTTCTCAAGTCAGCACCGCTGAGGTTCGCACCGCTGAGGTTTGCCCCTGTCAGGTTGACGCCAAACAGGCTAGTGCCGCTGAGGTTGGCACCGCTGAGGTCAGCCCCCGCGAGGTTGGCTCGACTGAGGTTAGCCAACCTCAAGTCAGCACCTTTGAGATTGGCTCCTGTTAAATTGGCTAAAACCAAGCCAGCACTGCTGAGGTCGCAGTTGGGGCACTGTCGGGTGGCTAGTAATTGTTGCGTGTGTTGGATGTTCTCGGCGGGTGCAGGAGCGATCGGGGCGATCGCGCTCAGCAGCGTTGCAGCAGCGAGGATTCTGAGTTTCATTTTAACCGTCCCAAATCCAAAATATTAAATCTAAAATAGCTTTTATCGAAGCAATTGAAAATCACCATAACACAAGTTCACCCAACAAATCTTTTGACTTGCCGTATGTAGGAGTTCTGAGCGCCATCAGCAGCCTAGATTGAAGTTCTCGGCCTTACCTGAGTGTCAATCGATTTTAGATTTTAGATTTTAGATTTTAGATTTTAGAATTGAAGCATTGACTTGCGCGAGAGAAATACGTTCGGCAAGTTTCTCGGATACAGGTTTTTTATTTCTGGACGGATGAATCACGTGGCGGGTATCATGGATGCTTTCGGTCAAATAAAGATTTCGCTGCCAATAAATTAGGGTAATGAATTACTCATTACCCTTTAGCCGCTGTTCTCGGCAACCATAAAAATTAACCAATAAATTAGTCGTGAATCGTGCCGTCGGGCATCGTTGTACCCTTAAGATATACTCCGCTCAGGTTGACTTTTGTAAGGTTTGCTCCCAACAGGTTTGCTCCGCTTAAGTCGGACGCACTTAAAATCGCTTCAGTCAAGTCGGCCCTAATTAGACTCGCCCCCATTAAGTCGGCTCCGCTAAGGTCTACTTTACTCAAGTTTGCGCCAATTAAATCGCATTCTGTGAGCACCGCCCTACGCAAGTTTACTCCGTAAAAATTTACTCCGTGCAAGTCTGCACGGCTGAGTGTTGCCCGAGATATATTCGCTCCAATTAAAGTTGCTTGGATCAGAGAAGCTCCGCTCAAGTCTGCTTTACTGAGATTTGCTCCCATCAACTCAGCTCGATTCAGGTTAGCTTCAAGTAAAAGTGCTTCTGTGAGGTCTGCTCCACCTAAGTCTGCTTTGCTCAAATTAATCTTGCACAAATTGGCTTTGCCAAAGTTGACTCTGTTGAGTTTGGCTTTGCTGAGATTGGCTCCAATCAGGTCGGCTTCATACAGATTGGCTCCAATCAATTCTGCTTCGTAGAGGTAGACCTCGTGCAGGTAGACCCCACTAAAATTTCTTTCTCCTATTGCATATAGCTTGAGCAGTTCGTCAACGTTCATTGTGGCTTCTCTACACCTTTTAAATGAAGAATACTGTCAGCAAGCTGGTTACACCGGATGTTCTGCAATTTTAGATTCTGAAATATTCACACCTAGGGTGAAACTTCCCTGAATCTATAAGGTTTTAGGTGGAAAGTCCGATCGAACTCATAACTTTTTGTGGCTAGTTGAGCTTACTGAGTGCTCGTGTGACCTAAATCACAAAACAATGTTAGTAGTATCACATAGAGGTTCCGCTTTCGATCACAGCAGACGGGCAAAAATAGCCGATACTTATACTGTAATGCTGAGAAATTGACAATGCCACCCTCGTCGTGTTTTACTCAATTGGCGATAAAGCCAGTAGTTTCACGGATAGTAGCCCGCTTGCTGTGAAAGTAGGTTGCAACGTCACTCGGCCCTACCCGCTCTGACCGATGAGAGTGCTGATATCTAAGGATTTTTCGCACTGCGAAAGCCAAAAATGCACTTCGGGGACGAGGGGAATGTCTGTATAAAAATGCGATCGCTGGTGTACAGACATTCGCTTGTTTGCTAGCACCTAATGACTGAAAATCGCCCATACGTTCGCAAAAAATACCAATAAATACCAGGAAAACCATGATTGATGTTTAACAATAAAAGAATAAATGGTATTCCTTAAGAGTCACCTATTGCCGCTAATGTTACAGTCGATCGGTTAACGGCTATCAGTATTAGCAATGACGCTTGTCCATCAAATACAAAACTGACCCAGAAACAGGGTGTTTTACCAAAAAAATCGTTGCAACCTTGCTCCAGGTTAAAATAATCAGGTTTCTGAGCGTCTGAGTGCATCCAGGAAGGAAAAAGTTGAATGAGTACGATCGCTTTTGTATTGCTTCAGGGCAAACAAAAGGTCAGCATTTAGGATAGGAGCAGCTTTTGCTCCCTTGTCAAACAAAGGTATTGTAGAACGCGAATCGTGAGGTAATTGATATGGCTGGAGTATGTAAACTTAGCATCACAGAGACAAGTGAAGAGCTAAAAAACCTGTTAACTGAACAAAAAACAGCAAGTGGCTTTCAAAAAATTCAAGCACTTTACCTGTTCAAAATTTGTCATGTTAAGACAGTTAAAGAATTGGCAATGACGATCGGGGTAAATCGAATTACAGTGCAGCGGTGGCTGAGAAAGTACCGATCTGACGGACTCGAAGGACTCCTCGAAACAAAGCACAGCGGTGGCCGTAAGCCGGCCATTCCACCTCTTGCCCGCGCTAGTTTGGCAATGCGCCTCAGCGACCCCCAGAAAGGCTTTAAAAGCTATGGAGAAATTCAAGAGTGGTTGCAGCAGGAATACAGCATTGAGGCTTCCTATAAAGCAGTTTATGCAACAGTCAGATATCACCTAAAAGCCAAGCTGACGAAAGTCTAGACAGTTCATACCACGTCGGATTAAGCACCGATTATCTAATGGTTAACCGTCAGCTTTTGAATATCTTGAGGAGTTGCGTCATCACGACAAACCGGACTAATTCTTTTTTAACAAAACTCGCTCTCCTAAACTGCGAAGCATATAAATTATATGTTGTGGCAATGGGGGTGAAGGGGAGAAAATTTGATGCTTTTCCCGCGTTTGTGAAAGATGCTTAAAAAATTAGCCAGAAAGAATAACTTGCAAGTTTTGTCTAACTTGCAGGTTTTGTTATATGGATGTAAAAATTGGCAGCGGCTAAGGCAAAAACCGATCCAAAGCGGCTTTCAACTCTTCGATTTCCGTATCGATATTGCCTTCTTTCGCGGCTCTGGCGATGCACTCAGTTAAGTGTTCGTCAAGAATGATTCTCGCTACGCGATCGAGCGCGCCTCGAACCGCAGCAACTTGCACCAGAACTTCGGGACAGGGACGGTTTTCTTGCACCATTGTTTTAATGCCGCGGACGTGTCCCTCAATCCGAGACAAGCGATTTACCAGCCGCCGCCTCGATTCTTCATCGTGATGGTGAGGGTGGACTGATTTATCGTCGTGATGGTGGTGGTGGGAATTTGAGGGCAAGGATTTGTCAGTAGAAGTATCAGATAGAATCATTGGGGTTATACCATTTTAGATTTTAGATTTTAGATTTTAGATTGGGAATGAGTGATTTGGTAATGGTTGGGCCCACGGGCCTAGAGTTGCATTCTTTTTTTGAAACTGGTATTACTAGGGAATTTTTTAAAGTTAGAATTCAGAATAGGGTGAGTTGGTGCGGGCTCGTGACTCATGTATTGTAACTGTCAAAATATATTTAGGATCTTCATAGTGACAGATTATTGAGTCCGCACGATCGCACACCCTTACCAGACTAACCCAGACTAACAAAGATTGACGCTATGCGACTATTTAAGTTTTTTCGGCCCGCACCTCGAACCGGTGATCGTTGGTTGGCCCTAATTTTAGCAATGACGATCGCCCTGA
The DNA here is from genome assembly GCF_036700325.1 of Microcoleus sp. Z1_B2. Taxonomy (NCBI): domain Bacteria; kingdom Bacillati; phylum Cyanobacteriota; class Cyanophyceae; order Oscillatoriales; family Microcoleaceae; genus Microcoleus; species Microcoleus sp. Z1_B2. The sequence goes on along the minus strand of NZ_JAUBOQ010000034.1, from coordinate 6,301 downwards.
GTGCGTTAGCAATCAATCCTGCACCCGCTACCGCCGCGACGTTCACAAATCCGCCCAACTTACACTTCCAGAGTTTCCCAGCCACCGCCGCGAATCCGCAACTGTTAGCGCTGCGGAGTCCTGAACTCCCAGGGGATACCGGCAGTTTTGTGACTGCAGCAGTCGATCGAGTCGGGCCAGCAGTTGTTCGTATTGATACCGAGCGCACTGTCAGTCGCAACATCGATCCCTTAATGGAAGACCCCTTCTTCCGCAGATTTTTGGGAGAAGATTTACGCAGCTTGACCCCCAGACAAGAACGCTTACGCGGTCAAGGTTCCGGCTTCATTATTGACAAAAGCGGGATTGTTTTAACCAACGCTCACGTAGTTGACAAAGCCGATCGAGTCACTGTCACCTTAAACGACGGCAGAACATTTCCAGGAGAAGTCCAAGGTACTGACGAAATAACAGATTTGGCAGTTGTCAAAATTAATACCAAGCAATTAAACCTGCCGACGGCCACCTTGGGAGATTCCGACGCGGTGAAAGTAGGAGATTGGGCGATCGCCGTGGGCAACCCCCTGGGATTTGACAACACCGTCACCTTGGGCATTATCAGCACCCTCAAACGCTCCAGTGCAGCCGTCGGCATTCCCGACAAGCGGCTCGATTTCATTCAAACCGACGCGGCCATCAATCCCGGCAATTCCGGTGGCCCGCTGTTAAACAGCAGAGGAGAAGTGATTGGCATCAACACGGCGATTCGAGCCGATGCAATGGGTATTGGGTTTGCGATTCCGATCGACAAAGCCAAGGCCATCTACGCGCAGTTAGCCAAGGGAGAACAAGTCAGCCATCCGTTTTTGGGGATTCAGATGATTGCTTTGACTCCTGAAATGGCCAGAGAGAATAATTCTGACCCCAATGCTCCTTTGATTGTCCCGGAAGTTAACGGAGTTTTAGTGATGCGAGTTGTGCCCAACACCCCTGCGGAGAAAGCAGGGATTCGCAAAGGGGATGTGATAGTTCAAATTGACGGTGAAGGAGTGACTGAGGCGGAACAGTTGCAAAATTTGGTGGAAAACAGCCAAATCGGTCAAATTCTCAAACTGAAGGTGCGCCGTGGTGCCCAGATTAAAGAAGTAGCCGTTCAAACTGCTCAATTGCAAGATTTTTAGAAGTGAAGAGGAAGGGGTAAAACTGTTAAAAAACCTTTCCTTCTTCCTTCTTCCTTCTTCCCTCGGACTGACATCCGTTACATCCGTTACATCAGTTACATCCGTTACATCCGTTACATCCGTTACATCCGTTACATCCGTTACATCAGTTACACAATCCGTTGCCGAACTTCCTTCCTCTATATGACACGAGTTCAACTTGCCTATCCCAAAATTCCCGATAGTAAAAATTGCCCTAACGAACAATGTGTAGCTTTTGAGAAGTACGATGGCACTAATTTGCATTGGTTTTGGGAAGTTGAACTTGGTTGGTATGCTTTTGGTACGCGCCGCAGTAGATTTGATTTGGATGAGATGGGAATTGCAGAATTTATTGCTGCACATCCAGGTTTAGAAGCAGCACCTGAAATATTTAAAAGAGAGTTTGCTAGTCCCTTAGAGTTTATTTTTCGAGAGAACGAACAGTATCACTCGGCTGAAATTACGGTGTTTAGGAGCGCGAATTAAATAACTTACAATTTTAATTGTTATTGTGGGATGGGCGTCCCGCCCGTCATGAGTGGACGGGCGGGACGCCCATCCCACTTTCATTGTGGAAGTTATTTAATTCTCATTCCTTACAGAGTTTTTTGGTGCTAGCTCGTTTGCGGGCATGCACCAAAAGGACGATCGCAAACAACTGGTACTTTTTGATGTGGAAACCGATCGCGGTATGGTTATTCCCGATCGGTTTATTCAGGATTTTGGTAAATTAAATATTGCGCGAGTGATTTATCGCGGCAAACTGACGGGAAAGTTTATGGATGATATTCGCCACGGAAAATACGGTGTAGATGAAGGTGTTGTGTGCAAGGGAGGCAGCAATGCTAATAATCTGTGGATGGTGAAGATTAAGACTGATGCGTATATGCAGAGATTACAGGAAGTTTTTAAGGATGATTGGGAAAATTACTGGGAGTAATATCAATCTGATAGATATACTGTCACAAGCCAAAGTGGGAGATATCGGCAACACCCTTGGATTTGACAATATCGTTGCGTAAGTCATCAGGAATTAAAGTATATTGGTCGTAAGCTGTGGAGCATTTAAAGCACTAACGAGGCTTGTATGGTGCGTCAGGAGTGAACACTTACAGGACTTGGGAAACACTTCTGTACTGACGCACCCTACTATCGTCTTTTAAATGCCGAACAGCTTAATCAATAGACAGCCAATAAAAAAATCAGGGAAGATTTAGTTATGACCTCTGTGCAGCTTGAAAAAAAAGCCATGACTGAAGAAGATGTGGCAAAGTTATGGGAAGCTTTTAAAGTATTTGACGCGGACGGGAGCGGTGCTATTTCATCAGAAGAACTGGGTCAAGTGATGCGATCGCTAGGCCAGAGTCCTAACGAAACCGAGCTGCGCGACATGATCAAAGAAGTGGACGTAGACTTGTCTGGCAGTATCGATTTTGATGAATTCAAAATGCTGATGGTGTCCCAGCAGGGCGATCGCCAGAGTCGTCTCAAAATGGCATTTAGTGTATTTGATGAAAACGGTAGCGGTCAAATCACCAGAGACGAGCTGCACGGTGTGATGAGCCAGTTTGGGCTGACAGAGCAAGAGCTCGATGAGATCATCAAAGAGGTAGACAATGACGGCGATGCCTCAATTGACTTTAAGGAATTCTGCAAACTGGTACCGGATGAGTCAGAGCTCACAACAGGATATCAAGACTCGCCGGTTCCGGTTGTCAGCACACAGACAACCGAGATTTCAGACAGTACAGCGGCTGCGATCGCAAGTACAGCAACTGCGATCGATGAGGCAGCTTCTGCCACTATTGAACCTAATCTAGAAGAAGCACCCACCGATAGCAATCCAGAAATAGCGCGCCTAAAAGAACTACTCGCGCAACACCCACAAGCTGAGAACAAGCGCGGTACGTCCCGCTTGCAGATGCAGATTGGTTTGTTTCGTCTGATCCAGGGAGCAGCCTACCGCAGCTTCCGCGAGAGTTTTTCCGCCAACCACGAGACTCACCTGCGCGTGAGAAACTTGCCATACAGAATCGTTGATTTTGTGCAATTTGTCAGATGTGCGATCGGGCTTTATAAAGGATTGGGTGTAGTAGAGTCGGCGTGCAACCCTGTACTGGATGCAGTAGTTAAATCGCTCGAAGATGAATATGCCCGACTGCAAGATCGCATCAAAAACTGGAAGACTATAGAAAAAACTCCAGAAATGTTGGCAGAACAAAAAGCCATGTTGGAAGCGCGAGGTAAGTCTGCAACTGCCAAGGAAAAGTTTGCGGCGGGAGTCGAGTTTGCCATCACCATCAAGAAAAAAAGTCTCAACTTGCGTGACATCGCCGAGGGTGTGCTTGCCATCAACGAACTCAACCGATTGAGAAAAATGGAACTGAGTGAGGAAATGGCACCGCCACCAGCCAAATCTGAGGGAGATCCAAAAGAGTACCTGAAGAAGTGGAACCGCGTCATCCTCTCGGATGCCTCAGAGGAAATCGATGGTGCGATGATGCCAGTAGCATATTGGTATGAGGACTTTATGCCGAAGCTGCTAGCGGCCTTCAGCGTCAGCACAGCAGCAGACATCCCCTTCAACACGGTTCCTGACGAAGTGGCTTTAAACCAGTGGTACGAAGCGACTAAAACGTCAGGGGAATTTGGGCGCTATGGGGCGGATGTTGCAGAAGGCTTTCCCAAATGCGCTCCAAAACAGAAGTTGATGCTTCAACAGGCATGGCGCTTGACGCACAACTACCTGAATGGGGTACAGAAACGGCGCGAACGCTTGGAGTTTGGGCGCGAGTCTGGGGAACTCTCGCAATACGTATCGTTCATCGACGTGTATATCGATCGCAGTGAAATAAAGAATTCACAAATGCGCGTCAGCTTCCCGTATTATATTGGCCCTGCGGTGTGGCGTTTCTTCCACACTACGGCTGAAATTGTCTCTACCAAGACCCCCCAACAGCAAAAAACTCTGGTGGCAATTTTCAAGGACTTCTTCAAGCTGTTTGCCACTATGTATCCCTGCCCCTACTGCCGCCACCATCTCAACGCCTATGTCGTGCAGAATAAAGAGGTGGAAATGTACCCTGTGGAGTACCTCGTGCTTGGGCGCGATCCGCGTCTGAATAACTTTGAGGTATCAATGGAGGCGAAGCTGTCCACCGTAGTAGATGGCGCTTCCCTGCGCTTATTCTTCTGGAAGCTGCACAATACTGTCTCTTCGTCAATTGCGCGATCGGAGGAGTGGTATCACAAGGATGAGAAAGCATTTTATACCACTCGTTATTGGCCCAGCATTGACTCTGAGCTAGCACGAGCCAAAGCCCTCAAACACATTAGCATTGCCACCGATCGGATGTACCGCCTCTACGGTATGCTCAAGCCGGCGGCACGACTGACAGGGGTGAGAGCAACATTGCAAAAGCTGTTGGATAAGAGGGATGAGGAAGGCATCAAGGAGGCTTGCTTAGTTGCCCAAGATTATATCAAGGAGTTGGAGGAGGCGATCGTCACCGGACAATTCCTACAAGAGACATATTACTTTGACCCTGACCTTGTGGATCAAGCTCCCGTCTTTAGTCCTGAAGAAGAGGAGTTTGCTCGAAGCGGTGTGTTCGTAGAGGTGGCTTAGATATCAGTCCGTAAAAAGTTAAGCTTTTAAGCTTAACTTTTTACCGATTATAAAAACTAGACAACTTAGCGTGATTAACATTCTGAGTAGATTTATAGCAGAAGGAATAAATTTTGAATAATTCGGGTTCTATGTATTGATGGGTAGAAAACGCGATATTAAACAGGTTGATGCGATCGCTAGGGAGTTTAAGATGGGAGGTGAATTAAGGATTGCTTTTGGTTTATTCCTTGAGGAAGAAAAGAAAAATGGTTATGGTGGAACTTTAAACCGTAGAGGCGATTTTACTTATGAAGAACTCCGCCAGAAAGCTCAAGAATTTTTAGAGGATCTTTAAATGGCTATTCAAACATCTATTGCTAATCAGAAGCCAGATATCGAGCAAATTATTTTAGTTATTACTAAACCGATGATCGGAGAAATTTGTCATCAGGTTATATTTAGTTATGGGGATGAATTACGGCTAGATTTCGGTGAGATGTCTGCCTATACTCACCCAAAATTAGCACATCTACGCAAAGGTAGTTGGCAATTTGGCACAAGGGCAACACCTTGGGTTTTCAAGCAAGGTGATCGAATCTTAACTTCTTCCTTGCCAGTAGATATAGATGCAGAAATAGATGAGGTAGAAATAGATGCTGTCAAAAAAGTTTTGCAGCAATTGGAAAATAAAGAATTGATTGATTTTGTGATTTATGCTCGTAATATTAGTCTCACTCTAGTTTTTGAGGGTGACTATAAACTTATTTTAGAGCCAGATTTGCAAGATGATTCTGGACTTGCTTATTGGGAATTGTTCATGCCAACTGAACAAGTTTTGACGGTTGGGCCTGGATTTTTTTGGGAATGTAAATCAATTCACGAACGTTATTGATATTAAATTAAATTGAGGATGGCTTCACGTCTCTAAAATAGTCCTTTGTAGCCAAGTCATAATAGATTGAATCAGGTGGGGATCTTGGGCTGAGAAGGTGGGAATGGTGGGATGGGGTGAGTCGGCGATCGCGCAGATTGTCGCGTCGAAGCGAGTGAGAGAATCGAGAAAAGTTTGGCTAAAACCTGGAGGTATCGCGTCTTCGTAGAAAATGAGAATGGGGTGTTTTTCCCAGTCTATGAGTAAAGAGTAGATTTTGAGTTCCGTGAGGGTGGGGGGCGATGCCCTCTGTGGATTTGGGGCAGTAGTGTTTTTTGATGAGTTGACAGGAAATAAAATATGTGGAATGCTAAAGTAGTCAGACAAGTTCAAACTTTAATTAGATCAGGGTTAAATTTATGGGAGAGGCAAAACGACGTAAGAAACTTAATCCTAATTATGGGAAGCCCACTTCTCAAGATGATTTAGGAGATAAAAAAGGGGCGAGCGCCGATTATAATAAAGAGATTGGACTTCAGCCTGACTTAGCTTTTGCCTACGGCAACCGGGGTAACGTCCGTTATAATTTAGGAGATAAAAAAGGGGCGATCGCTGATTATAATAAAGCGATTGAACTTC